>NZ_AXCA01000162.1:0-32588 GCF_000475415.1 Halomonas sp. PBN3
CATGTCGCGCTTTTTGGTCAGACTAGCCAGCATCCTAGCATCCGTTTCGGCCAACAGCTTGGGCGTGGACATGTCGATGTCATTGACCTGTGCGAGTCCGGTGATACCAGGACGCACGTCGAGCACACCGCGGCTGGCACGCTCGTTGATTAGCTCCTCCTGATTAAACAGACAGGGACGTGCTTTGGGGTCAGACCCTTAAATAGGCTTAGGCGGCCTATTGCCTAAGTTTACTGAAGGGTCTGACCCCCTAGAGTGGCGCCTCACGCGAAGCCCAAGAAGACAGCCAGCGCCCTGTTGACGGCGAGCATGACGCTGTCGTCGAGGTGGCCGAAGGCCTCTCCCACCCTCTGACGCTTCACCGTCATGGGCTTGTCCACCATGATCTGGGAGTGTCGTTGCAAGCCATTCTCGGGGGTGGGCTCCACATCAAGGCGAAGCAACGGCGCATCCACCCGGGCACTGGAGAGCAGCAGCACCGTCACACTGCCGGTACCGGCAAACTGATCCGATTGGATAATGAGAGCGGGACGCGGCTTCCCGAAGTCACCAGACAGGACAAGGGTGACCAGGTCGCCTCGCCTCATGCGTCACTCTCGTCTTCGTCCAAGTCCAGAAGGGCGGCATCCATGAAGGCGTGGACGTCCTGATCCTCGGCGTCAGCAGCCGCGACGACAGCACACTGGCGGCGGGCCTCTTCGGCAAAGCCGGGTTGGCGGGTGTCCGGCACCCAAATCTGGATCGGGCGAAGGCCGGCTGCCCGCAAGGCAGCGCGATGCCTCTTCACCCGATTATTCACGTCATTGGTCGCTACCATGACGACCCCTCCTTCGTTTCATGTGCAAGGGTAGCGCGCCACCTTGTTACATGCAACGATAAGCCTTAAGCAGCAGAAGCAGCAGGGGTCAGACCCTTCAGGGAACTTAGGCGGGGGTTGGCCTAAGTTCCCTGAAGGGTCTGACCCCGGTGGAGGCGCCACAAAAGCTGATTACAGCCTCAGGTCCACGCTCTCCTTGGGCAGCAGGTACTTGAGATCGTAGAGCACGTGCTCGGGCTTGCCCCAGGCACGAATGCCATCACAGCCCAGCGCCTTGAACTCGCGGTGGGCGACGGCGAGGATCATGGCGTCATAGCTGCCGGCAGCGGGCTGCTCTACCGGGCGGATAGCGTACTCCGCCGCGGCCTCGTCCTTATTGACCTGGGGGTCATAGACGTCCACCGCCACGCCGTAGTCGGCGAGCTCGGCGATGATGTCCACCACCCGGGTATTGCGCAGGTCCGGGCAGTTCTCCTTGAAGGTGAGGCCCATCACCAGCACCCGGGCGCCCTCCACATGGATGCGCCGCTTGATCATCAGCTTGACCAGCTGGCTGGCCACATAGGCGCCCATGCCGTCGTTGAGGCGCCGCCCGGCGAGGATCATCTCCGGGTGGTAGCCCACCTGCTGGGCGCGGTGGGTGAGGTAGTAGGGGTCCACGCCGATGCAGTGGCCGCCCACCAGTCCCGGGCGGAAGGGCAGGAAGTTCCACTTGGTGCCGGCGGCCTCCAGCACCTCCTCGGTATCGATCCCCAGGCGGTTGAAGATCACCGCCAGTTCGTTGATCAGGGCGATGTTGACGTCGCGCTGGGTGTTCTCGATCACCTTGGCGGCCTCGGCCACCGCGATGGAACTGGCCTTGTGTGTGCCAGCAGTGATCACCCGGCGGTAGAGCGCATCGACGAACTCAGCGATCTCCGGCGTGGAGCCCGAGGTCACCTTCATGATGGTGGTGACGCGGTGCTCCTTGTCGCCCGGGTTGATCCGCTCGGGGCTGTAGCCGGCGAAGAAGTCGCGGTTGTAGGTGAGCCCAGAGACCCGCTCCACCACCGGAATGCACGCCTCCTCGGTGGCGCCCGGGTAGACGGTGGACTCATAGATCACCACGTCGCCCTGCCCCACCACCTGGCCCAGGGTCTCGCTGGCGCGGATCAAGGGCGTCAGGTCCGGCCGACGGCTCGAATCGATCGGCGTCGGCACGGTGACGATATAGACGTTGCAGGCCCGCAGCGCCTCGATCTCGCTCGCAAAGCTCAACTGGCTCGCCTCGGCCAGCAGCTCCGGCTCCACCTCCAGGGTGTGGTCCACGCCGTCGCGAAGCTCCGCGATGCGCTTGGTGTTGATATCGAAGCCCACGGTGGGCAGCACCTTGCCGAACTCCACCGCCAGCGGCAGGCCCACATAGCCCAGGCCGATCACGCCCAGGCGCACGTTATCCATGTTCACCATCAAAAATCCCTGACTGCGTTGAAAATGTAGGGGTCGGACACTTCGGCACACTTAGGCGGGGGTTGGCCTAAGTTTGCCGAAGGGTCTGACCCCGGGGGCAGGGGCAGGGGCCTCACCCCCGCCGAAAATGTTCGATATACCACGGCATCGCCTCGCTGATGCCTTCGACGATGGTGTGGCTGGGTGCGTAGCCCAGCAGGCGGCTGGCCTTGCCGATATCGGCCTGGGAGTGGCGCACGTCGCCGGGGCGGAAGTCGCGGTAGGTGGGGGCCTGGGTGTAGCTCACCCCCTGCTCGGCCAGGGCGCCACGCAGGTACTCGAACAGCTGGTTCAGGGTGGTGCGCCCGCTTACCGCCACGTTGTAGACCTCGCCCTGGGCCTCGTCGTCCGCGGTCGCCGCCAGCAGGTTGGCCTGCACGGCGTTGGCGATATAGCAGAAGTCGCGGCTGGTCTCGCCGTCGCCGTTGATGAACAGCGTCTCGTCGGTGAGCATGGCCCCGGCCCACTTGGGGATCACCGCCGCATAGGCGCCGTTGGGGTTCTGGCGCTTGCCGAACACGTTGAAGTAGCGCAGCCCGGTGGCCTTGAAGCCATAGGTGCTGGCGAACACCTCGGCATACATCTCGTTGACCACCTTGGTCACCGCATAGGGGGACAGCGGCTTGCCGATGCGCTCTTCCACCTTGGGCAGCGCCGGGTGGTCGCCGTAGGTAGAGCTGGAGGCGGCATAGACGAAGCTTGTCACCCCCGCCTCCTTGGCTGCCACCAGCATGTTCAAGTTCCCGGTGATATTGGCCGCGTTAGTAGCGAGCGGATCGGCGATGGAGCGCGGCACCGAGCCCAACGCGGCCTGGTGCAGCACATGATCCACCGGCTGGCCATCGATCAGCATCGCCTCGCGACACGTCCCGGGCTCGCGGATATCACCCTCGATAAAGGTAAAGCGCGCCCACTGCTCGGCGCTTACCAGCGAGCGCACCTCATCCAGGTTGGCCTGAAAGCCGGTGGCAAAGTTATCCAGCCCAACCACTCGCTGGTCGAGCCTGAGCAGAGTTTCCAGCAGGTTACTGCCGATAAAGCCGGCACAGCCGGTCACCAGCCAGGTACGCGGCACGGCCGCCAATTCGGCCTGAAGAGTCTCAAAACGCGTCATACACTTCCCGATGAAATTCAATAGAAAAATGAGGCACTGAGGATAGAGGCAGGACCCAGAAAGTCCATCGCGTGCAACCACGAGCCACAATGCCGGCTCAGGGCCCTCCACAAACGCTATCTCATTCACGCGTTACCACGGGCAAGGGCGCATACCTGCAACCCGCAATTGAGCATTGACCGCGCAAGCTTGCATCGCTAGCCTCCTTGCTCTCATGCAGTATGTGGAAATAACCATGATCACCACTCAACCGTATCTTTTCCGTGGCGAGCCCCCCACGCCGAAGGGGACACCAAAACGGCGGTACCGCCGCTGGCCGCTACTACCAGCACCAAAGCTCGTGAAGTGGGCACCGTGGATACTCTTGGGCGTCCTGGTTTACGGTCTGCTTTTCTGGGGGCTTAGCCATATGCCTTTGCCCTCGCTCTCCAATCATCTGCTGGCACTGCTGGGAGTTATCACCACCGCGGCATGCCTGGAGCTAGGGAGCTGGGTGCGGGATGGCAAGCTTCCGCTGGCACTGATGCCCCTTATGGGGGCAGGGGGGTTACTGGCACTGTTGATGACGCTGTTATAGGAAGCTATCAACCCCTCACCCACTGCCGCTGGAACACCGCCACCTGCATGGCGGCGGCGAGCAGCACGATCACCCCGGTGGGACCGGAAAAGCGCAGCGGCATGGAGAGCAGGCAGAGTACCAGCACGGTCACGCTGGCGCTCATCAGGCCCAGCCCCCACACCGCATGCCAGTGGCGGCGCAGGTTGGCCCACAGCAGGGCCCTCAGCGGCAACAGCGCCACGGCGGCAAAGCCGACGATGCCCAGCAGGCCGGTGGCCGCGGCGATATTGGCCAGCAGCGAATAGTAGCCACCGTAGCTCGCCAGCGGTCGCTCCAGTTGCTCCAGCGCCAGCCGGCCGCTGCCCAGCAGCCACTGCTGCTGGAAGGCGTCCCACGCCTGGCGGCACAGCATCACCCGCTCGACCACGCCGGGGTGCAGGGCGTGGGCCTGCTCCCACTCGCCGTTGATCATCAGGCCCAGCGCCTGCAGCGGCTCCACCAGGCGCTGCACCAGCGTGGCGCTGTCGGGCAGCAGCCAGTCGTGGCTGATCACCCCCAGCGCCAGCACACCCAGCAGCACCGCCAAGCCCAGCCGGCCCAGCCGATCCCCCTGATGGCGCCCCAGCACCGGGGTGGACAGCACGTACATCAGGGCGCCGCTGCCGGCCGCCACCCAGGCCGTGGTATAGCCGGTGCCCATCAGCATCAACACCCCGGGAACGGCGAGCAGCAGCGCCAGCAACAGCTGAGCCTTGGGCCGCCAGCCGGTGCCCAGGCGCTGCAGGCCGACCAGCAGCACGCCCATCAGCAGCATCAGGCCCACCGCCGCCATAAAGCCGATCTCGGCCGGCTGCCCCCATACCCAGGGGTTGCCCAGCAGGCCACGCTCCAGGCTCGCCCACTCGGCGCCCAGCACGAAGGCCACGCCGCCGCCCAGCAGCAGCGTGGCCACCAGCCAGTTCCAGTGCAGCCGGCACTGCGCCAGCCACCAGGCCAGCGGCAGGCTGGCAAGGCCGGTAATCGCCATCAACCGCCACCACAGCGGCTCACCCAGCTCACCGCCGCTCCAGGCGCGCAGCAGCAGGTAGAGGCACAGCGCCGCGCTCACCCAGAACAGCTTCAGCTTGAGCACATCGCGCCAGAACACCGGGAAGGCCAGCACCGCCGCGGCCACCGCCAGCGCCGCCCCCAGCATCGCCAGGCGGCCATCCAGGCCCAAGCTGAAGGCCATCAGGTAGAGGCCGACCAGCGCCACCCGGCGGCGGCCGCTGCCCACCCGCGTGCGGCGTCGCAGCCGCATCATCTGCGAAGAAGCCCGTACCGCGCCCTGCCCCAGGGTGGCACCATGCAGCCGGCGCAGCGCCTTGCTGGTCACCCATGCCCGCTGCACGAACAGACCATGCACCGCGATCAACCCCGTAAGCCCCAGCAGCAGCAGCACATCCGGCACCCCCGCCAGGGAGAACACCACCCCCACGCCGCCCAATGCCGCCACCAGCAGCATCAGGATCAGCGTGGTCTGCCCCGGGGTGAAGCCGGCGCGCAGGAAGATATGGTGCAGGTGGTCGCGATCCGCCGAGAAGGGGCTGCGCCCCTTGCGGATCCGGCGCACCATCAGGCTCAGGGTATCCATCACCGGCAGCGCCAGCACCCAGGCGTAGGCCATGGGGCTGACCACCGCCTGCTCGCTCTGGGAGAGCTCCACCACGAACCAGGCGATGGCGAAGCCCAGCGCCATGCTACCGGCATCACCCATGAACACGCTGGCGCGGCTGCGCCAGGGGTGGCGCAGGTTGAACAGCAGGAAGCCCACCAGTGCCGCGCCCAGGGTCACGATCACCGCCAGCAGCGTCAGCTGGCTTTGCAGTGCCGCCACCAGCGCCAGCCAGGCCAGCACGCTCAGCGCACTGCCGCCGGCCAGGCCATCCACCCCATCCATCATGTTGATGGCGTTGATCAGCCCAGCCACCGCCACGATGCTCACCGGTACCGCCAGCCAGCCCAGGCTCACCTCGCCCACCGCCGGGAAACTCCCCAGATAAACCAGCTGCCGGCCGCCCCACAGCACCATCAGCGCGGCCACCGCCAGCTGTATCCCCAGTTTCACGGTGCTGCGCATGTCGCGGGCGTCGTCGACCACTCCGCAGGCCACCAGCGCCACCAGCCCCACATAGAGCGGCAGCAGCTCGCCTACCGGCACCGAGAGCAGCGGCTGCACCAGCAGGAAGCCGATAAACACGCTGAGCCCCCCTGTCAGGGGGATGATGCCGTCGTGCTGCTTTCTTCCCCCGGGGATATCCGCCAGCCCCCAGGCAATCGCCGGCTGGCGCAACAGCACGATGGCCAGGCTGGTCAGCAGCAGCGCCACCAAGGGTAGCAGTGGCGTTATCATCGCGTCTCCTTGGGGACAGTCCCCGTCAGGCAATCCATGGCGGCGTCGATGACGATGCGCTCATCAAACTCGGCCTCGATGCGCGCCCGCGCCGCCCTGCCGGCACGCTGCAGCTGTTCCCGGGGCATGGCCAGGCACTCCCCCATGCGCTGGGCCAGAGAATCCGCGCTCTTCACCTTGCACAGCCAGCCGGTCATCCCGGGTACGATGGCCTGTCGGCAACCCGGCACGTCGGAGACAATGGCCGGCCGGCCCATGGCGGCGGCCTCCAGCACGGTACGCGGCATGCCCTCCCGGTAAGAAGGCAGAACCAGTACATGGGCCTGCTCGATAAAGGGGCGTACATCGTTTTGTTCGCCCAGATAGTCGATCACCCCGGCGGCCTGCCACTCACGCACCTCGGCTTCAGTGATCGCGGTGCGGTTGCTGGCGCCATAGGGGCCAATCAGCATAAAGCGGGTATTCGGGTGGTGAGGTCTTACCTTTTCGGCCGCCTGCACATACTCGCGTACGCCCTTGTCGCCCAGCAGCCGCGCGATCATCACAAAGGTACAGGGAGTGCCCTCTGCCCCCGTTTCGGGCAACGGCGTAAAGGCGAAGCGCGTGGTATCCATGCCCGATCCCGGCAGCACCGTGGTAGGGGTGTGCTTGAGCAGCCCATGGGAGTGGAAGAGGTCGTGATCTTCCCGGTTCTGGAAGAACACCCGCCGCGCCCCACGGTTGGCGAAACCATAGAGAGAACGCACGCGACGAAACAGCCAGGTATCGTGCAGGAAGGCGGTGCCCAGGCCCGAGACGTTGTTCGCATAGGGAATGCCCAGCACCCGGCACGCCAGCCCCGAATAGATATTGGCCTTCACCGTGAAGTTGAACACGAAGGCCGGCTTCAGGCGGCGCAGCGTAGTGGCCAGTGCCATGCAGGTGCGCCCCTCCCCCACCAGCCGAGTGCCCTTGCCCTCCATGGCCAGCGGCTGGTGCTCGATACCCAGCTCCGCCACCAGACGTGGGGCATAGTCATCATCAGGCGCCAGCGCCACCACCCGGTAGCCCGCCTCGCGCAGCGCAACGATGGTGCCGCGGCGGAAGTTGTAGAGATACCAGGAGGTATTGGCGACCAGCACCACGACGTCCTTGTCTTGCATCTTATTTCCGGTGTGAGTAATTGATTGTTGTGCGGGAGCCCGATTTATCGGCGATTGCCATGCCACCGAGCAGCGACTGCGCTCCATCACCGCGCCGGGTCAGACACCGGCCAGGGGTGGCCGGGGTCTGACCCAAGCGGGCCACCATCACCCTGTCGGCCCCTCCAACCTCGGCCTCTTGGCCGTTTGGCCGCAAGGCAAGGCTCTTCAGTGTCGCATCAAGCGGCGCAGCTCCACGATTGCCGGCTTGGTCGTGGCATCCAGCACCGCGGAGGGGAACAAGGTAGCGTAGCTGGATCTCTCGGTGGGAAGACCTGCCAGCTGAGGGTGAAGACACGACTTGCATGCCTTGGCGGTGCCGGGTACCCGCTGCCCCAAGACGTCCAACAACATGCCTTCCAGGCAGAGGGGCTGCGACAAGAGCAGCACAATACCCAACCGCCTTGCATCATCCTCGACCTGGCGAGGAATAGAGACATCGGCGTCGAGCAAGATGACGCGGCGATCGTAGTCGATGTGCTGATAGCGCTTGCGAACGACTCGCAACACATCGCCGGGGGAGCCGCCATCTGCCGACTTGACCGTCAGGCGCTGCTGATTATCACGCCGATCATAGAGCTGCTTCATATGCTCAAGGAAAGCGCGCTCATGAGCTCCCTCGCCGACCACCAGCAAGGTACTCTGCTTGACTCTCAAGTCGCGGCGTTTGCGTTGCCTTGCCATCGTCTTGGTCAGATCTCGGGCACCGCGCCCAGCGCACCGGACTGGTACTTGGCATACAGGTTGTCGTCGGCACGCAGGCCGACCATGTCATCGAGCCGCCATGCTTCGCTCTCCAGATCACGCTTCTCGACCAGATAAACCTGGTGCTTGGCCAGCAGGTTGAAGACCTCGGCGGTATGGCAGGAGAAGATCAGCTGCGCCTGATGGGGGTTGGAGTGCTCGAAGCGAAAGAGGTCGAGGAATGCTTCGAGCATATGGGGGTGAAGATCGTTATCGAGTTCATCGATCACCGCGATACCACCCTGCTCCAGCACGGGGAGAAGGCGGTGCAGCAGCACATAGGCGGACTGGGTGCCGCTGGATTCGTCCAGGAAGGGTAGGCGGAAGTTGCCATCGGCCGAGCGGTGCACCCCCATCGGCATATAGAGCGGCTCCTGGATATCGGGCTCACCGCCGCCGCTGACCTCTACCTCCTCGAGTTCCACATCCTCCAGCCCCAGGTCCAGCCGGCACAGCAGCTCGCTCGCCCGGCGATGCAGGACAGGATGGTCCTGGAAAAACAGGGCGCTGTTCAGCAAACGCCCGTGATCATAGTGGGCACGCCCCGTCACCTGCAGGTTGTAGGAGAAGCCGCGGAAGTACGCCACCATCGCCGACGCCAGCGGCACATCATGCATATGCGCCGCCGCCAGCAGCGAGACGTTACCGCGCACCTGCCTGGCCTGGTGGCTGCGAAAGCCGAAGCCCTTCTGCTTGACCGTGTAGCCGTCGCCTTCACGCTCGCGCACGAACAGATAGCTGAACAGTCGGCTGGTCTTGAGGTGCAGCGACTCATGCAGCACCTGCTGCTGGTTGAGTTCGAGGCGATAACGGTACTGCTCGCCGCCCAGGTCGAACGTCAGCTCGAAGCAGGTCGGCACCTCCGGGCTGAGGGCATGCGGACGAAACGGGATACGCGCCTTCGGCTCGGAACTCAGGAAGGAATCCGCCACGAACCAGCTCAGAAACGCCAGCGGCTTGAGCAGTTGGGTCTTGCCGGAGCCGTTGGCCCCCACTACCGCCACCACCTTGTTGCCACGCGAGCCATCAGCATAGGCCAGGTCGTACGGTGAAACCGCCGGTTGGCGACCCACCTCGAACGACACCTCGGCATCATCGCGGAACGAGTAGAAGTTGCTGAATTGCAGCGTACGGATCATGGTGGCGCAATTCCTACAAAATTTTGTTGATTATGCGCTAGCGCATGGCCTTCAACAAGAGTTGGAGGGGTCAGACCCTTAAATGGACTGAGGGGTCTGACCCCGAAATGGACTGAGGGGTCTGACCCCGGGGGCGCGGCTACACTCAGAGGAAACCGCGCGGAGATGCCTGCATGCCACGCTCACTCTCGCCCTACCTGCGTCTCGCCATCCTGCTCATCCTCTGTCTGGCCACCTTGCCGGTGGCGGCATCCAGCCTGACCATCGACATCGAGCACAGCGCCCTCACGCCGCAGCCACAGGTGCTGGCCCTCAAGCCGGGGCCGGCGGCCGACGTCTTTGCCGCCGTGGAGGCCATCGAGCCGGATGCCGAGCCGCTACCGGTCGCGTCCTTTACGCTGATATTCCCCTGGCGACCCTCGGCACTGGAGACGCTGCAGGAGGGCTGGCGGCTGGTGGCGGCAACCGATCATCTGCCGCCTTCCGCCTCTCACCCGGCGTCGCCGCTGTATCGCCATGGGATCATGGCCCGCGTAGTGGCCATCACACCCGAGGCAAACCGTTGGGTGCTAAAGCTCGAGGGTGTGCAGCTGGAGGAGATCATCGAGTCCGGCTCGCTATCCATCACGGCCGCCATCCGCATCGCCTCTTCCGACGCGAGCTTCCCCGATGAGCGCCTCTTTCCCGAAGGCAGATTCAATCCGGAATGGCGCTGGCTCGATGCCAGCTTCCATGGCCGCGAGACGAGCCCGACATGTCACCCCGGAGACATGACGGCGGACCTCGATGCCACCATTCCTCTCTCCTCCTTCGCCGAGATCGAGGCCCGTTACCTGGGCGCACTGTCCTTCGAGCACAGCTGGCAGTTCCAGGGCGGTGAGCTCACCTCGGCCCGCCTGGAGGGCGAAGTCTGCCAAGCCAGTCAGCTGCGTCTCACCATAGGCCAGAAGATCGACAAGCTGGTGCCACTCTGGCACCGAACCTACGGCCCCACCTTCCATATGGTGGGCTGGCTGCCGCTGATGCTCGAGGTGAAGGGCAAGCTGGGCTTCAAGCTCGACCTGTCGAGCGAACTCACCCTGGTCGAGCCGCTCACCCTGCACCATGAGGCAAAAGGCACCCTGGTGCTGGAAGACGGCGACTGGGACTGGGCCTCGCCCCCCTCCCAGGAAAGCATGCACCTTCCCGCCCCATCCTCAGGCGTCACCTCCGCCGTCGACATCAGCCTGAGCCTGCTGCCCCGCATGGAGCTGGTGCTGTATTCGATGATGGGGCCCTATCTGCAAGCCGAGGCCAGCCGCAGCCTATGCTGGCAGCCATCGACGTCGCTTGAAGTGTCTCAGGGCTTCCGCCTCGCCGGGGGGCTCACCCATCGCACCAGCCGCTGGGGCGACTGGACAGACACTCTCTACCGCACCTGGCCCAAGGAAGAAAACATCGACAAGGGGTCAGACCCTTAAATGGACTTAGGCGGCCCTTTACCTAAGTCCATTTAAGGGTCTGACCCCGGAGCGAGGTCGCTCAGATTACATCACCCACACCAGCTGATACGGCAACCAGGCCCCGGCGTGGGTCGCGAAGAACAACCACACCGTCTGCACCGCAGCGTAGTAGCCAACGATCCCGATCACGATATAGGCGCGCAGCAGACGATCCTCGGTGATCTGATGCAGGCGGGCGAATACGAAGATCTGCAACGGGATCAGATAGAGCGCCACCCGGTCCGTGGCGGTGGAGGACATCATCACCAGCGGGATGCAGGCGATGGCAAATGCCGACATCCACCACCACAGGCGCCTTTCGGCCTCACCCAGCGGCAGCCGCTTGTGGAAGGCCAGGTAGAGCCCCGCGGGCACGGCGTTCATCAGCACGCGGATCAGCCCGCCCTGGGAGTGGTAGTCCGCCTCCACGTAGTTGGCCCACAGCTGGTCGACGGAGTCGAACAGGAACAGGTAGCCGCCGATCAGCGAGGCCGCCCCCGCCCAGAACAGCGAGAGCACACGGCTGTGGCTCGCCGCCAGCCCCGCCACCGGCAGCAGCAGCACCGCGCTCTTGTGGAAGGCGGCGCCGATCAACACCCAGATGACGAAGGCGCGCATGCGGTTGTCGCCCAGCGCCACCAGCCCCAGCAGCGCGAAGCCCAGCGCCACCGCCTGGCGCGAGTAGCCCATGGCCACCACCACGATCAGGTAGGGCACCGCCACCAGCAGCCCCAGCCAGGGCAGCGGCTGGCGACGCAAGAAGGCCACCAGCCCGGTCATCACCACCGCGCCACAGCCCAGGTTGACCCAGTAGATGTTGCCGCCCAGTTGGGCCACCAGCCAGTTGAGCAGGTAGTAGCCCGGGTCGCCGTGGAGCAGCACCTCGGGCAGCGTCATCAGCGCGGCGCGCTCCAGGTAGCCGATATAGGCCCCCCAGTCGCCCCCCACCTGGTGGCGCAATCCGATGGCCAGGGCGAACAGCGCGCCCACCAGCCACCACATCGCCGGGCGGGAGCCAGGCGTCATCCGCCGCTGAGAGAGCACGCCGGCGGCGGGAATCAGAAACAGGATCCAGTAGGGAAGCATGCAGACTCAATCTTGATTAAGGGGTCAGACCCTTGGACATTTAAGGTTAAGGCTCTGACCCCGGTGCTTATTCCAGCTCAACCCCATCCGGGTATACGCGATTGCTCAGGTAATCCAGGCGAAACTCGACATGCTCGCGAATATCTTTCAGGGTGAACTCCTCTTCGGAGCGAGCAGCGCACTCCCCCAGCACCACGGGCCCGGCACCCGCCTGGCGCACCAGCCCTTCGAACCTGGCCGCGAGATCCTCGGCGATGCCGACAGCGGTGTCTTCAGCAAAAGGGTCTTCGATGGTGTAGACGATACTGATATTCAGATCATAGGGCTCAGCGGGAGGAAGCTCATCGGCCGGTTCAAAGGAAAGCCAGTACCCGACCACGCTACCGGCATTGCCCTTGCCCCGCTTCTCCAGCCGAGCAAACACCTTTCGCAAGCGCTCCACCAGGCTGTCGGGCAGGGCCTGTCGGCGGTAGCGTGCCGCCAACCAGCTTTGCAGGATACGCCTACCGGCCGGCGACAGCGTGGCGCCGGGAGCAGGCTCAAACCCCGCAAGGGTCGCCTTGTCGACGTGACACCTGCGGGTCGCCAGAAGCTCCAGACACCAGGGCTCAACGCCTCCTTCCCAATCGAGGTGCAGCTTGCGGGCATTCTTGGCATACCGGTGGTTACCGTCGGGGGATGACACCGTCTGCGCCACGATCACCTCGACCGCGGGTTCAAGCTCCAGATTGTCATTGGCCAGGTCGCAGTCGTGGGTGATCACCACTCCCCACCAGCGACCCTCCTCTACCAGGCCAAGGGCCTGCATATCCTCGGCGGCAATCACGCTTCCCTGGGCCCAGGGCATGCTGCGCGTCCACTCTCTTGCCACACGCTATCCTCGCCGGTCCAGCGGAATCGCCACATCATCGAGCGCCTCACGGGGGCTGCGCGCGGCCACCGCTAGGCCTTTTTGCCGCTGACGGCCGGCTTGCTCCCGCCGGGCGAGCGTAGTGAGCTCCTTCAACGCCTCATCCAGGCTCTCACCGCGCTGCAAGCGATCCAGGAGGCTGCCACCACAGCGCAGCGGCCGTCGAACCAGCTTGTTGATGCGAGGCAGCCTGCAGGCATCGACCTCTCCTGCCTGCTGTTCCAGCCACACAAGCCGCTCATGCACATCGGGCCGTGGCTCCTGCCCGTTCAGCCACGCGTAGACCGTAGGGCGTGAGGTCTCCAGCAGCCGAGCCAGGTCGGTAACCGTCAAGCTCAGTGCCTGGCGGATTCTCTCCAGGCGCTCCGCCGGCGTGCGCAAGGGATCATCCGCCGTCGCCGTCGCCGCGACATCGATCGACGCATCCTGAAGCAGGTCATAACGCGACAACGCCGCTTCCGGGGTCATGGCCCCCCCGGAACCGGGCTCCGCGCCCAGGCTGAAGGGAACCAGGAAACAGGTGGCAGCCACCGCCAGTGTCTGCCGCGCACCTTGCCTCCAAGGCGGCAGCAACGCCATGCTGCCGCCGCTATGCTCGGCCATGTAACCAAGCTCGGTGATGGATTCGCTGCTTACAGTTGCCATAGTTGCGTCCTCGCCTGCTGCGTGGTCGCCATCCTGAAGGCCTCGAGGATGACATCATGCGAGGCGTCCAGCTGATGTGCCACGGCCTGGCTGTCGAAGGTGTCGCGCCGTGCCACGTAATAGTCACTATCCAGCACGGCGGCCTCCTGGCCTTGCGACGCCGCGATGCGTGAATCCAGCTGCAACGACATGGGCTGAAGATCAGGGGGCAGCACCACGCCCTGCGGTGAGATCAGCGTACGCACCACCAGGGTGCCACCTGCCACACCGCTCACGGTTTCCGTCACGGCATGCCTGGGATCGCCAGCAATCTCTCGGTAGAGACCGATCAGGCCTGGGCTCAGCAACTGTTCCAGCGGGTAAGCATTGGAAGGGATCACCGCATCCAGATAACGCATCCCGATGCGATCGACATAGGCCAGCTCCACCTCCCGATGCAGTGCTTCGAGCCCCTGCAGCACGGCCTCCTTGAAAGCGGTGAAGCTGGAATAACACGCTGTCTGAAAGATCAAGGCATCCTTGAGCAGGATGAACCCTTCCTTACGCGCCTGGTCAGTGAACACCCACCGCTTGGCCTCCTGGCGCTGCACATCGGGCTGCGGACCTGGCACCACCTGCATGTGTAGCTGGTGGTCCTCACGGAAATCCGGATAGCCCTGGCGGCGAAGCGCATCCTGCAACGGCCCCACGTAATTGGCCATCTGCTCGATCCAGTTGAACTTGATCTGGGCGAGGGCATAAAAGACGGGAGCCTGCGCTGCGGGTGTGATCATGGTAGTGGGTATCCTGCTGTCACGGGAGCGTGGACCATGGCAAAGCTTTACATCTTACTTTACACCATTGGCCACCCCTTGTAGACATAGGGGTCAGACCCTTAAACGGAATTAGGCGCGCCCTTTGCCTAAGACCGTTTAAGGGTCTGACCCCGTTGGGAGGGTGGCATCACCCCAGCCCCGGCTTCCACCGCCGCTGCCAGGCCAGCAGCTGCAGCACCGCCCATAGCTGTTGAGCATGGTGGCCCTGGCCCTTGAGATGAGCCTGCCATAGCGTGCGGATCTCGGTGGCATCCAGCTGTGGCAGCTCGGCCAGGCTGGCGCTGGAGAGCAGATCCTCAGCCCAATCGCGCAGCGGGCCGCGCAGCCAGGCATCCAGCGGGATGGCGAAGCCCATCTTGGGGCGCTCGATCAGCTCGCGGGGCACGTGGCGATAGAGCAGCTGGCGCAGCACCCACTTGCCCTGCCCTTCGTTCAGGTGCAGCGCGCTGGGGATACGCCAGGCGGTGTGGAATACCGCCGGGTCGAGGAAGGGCACGCGCACCTCCAGGCTGCTGGCCATGCTGGCGCGATCCACCTTCACCAGCACGTCGTCGACCAGGTAGTGGAGGGTATCCATCAGCAGCATCCACTCCACGCTGTCGAACTGTGCCAGGGCCGGGAACAGCGCCTCCGGTGGCTGGCCGCTGCCCTGCCCCGGGCCTTCCAGCAGCGCGGCGGGCGCGCGGTTCATCGAGGCGACCCCGGCGAACAGCGCCCGCTCGCTAGGGCTTTCCAGCACCGCGGCCAGCTTGTGCAGCTTCTCGCCGAAGGTGCGCAGCCGCAGGCGTTTCGGCAGCAGCCGGCCGCCGGTGCGCATCAGCGCATCATAGCGGTGGGGAGGAATGGCCTTGAGCGTAGCGGCCAGGGTGCGCCGGACCGGCAGCGGCAGGCGCTTGAGCTTGTGCCAGATGCGTGGCACCCAGAGGTGGCGGTTGTAGCCGCCAAACAGCTCGTCGCCGGCATCCCCGGAGAGCGCCACGGTTACGTGCTCGCGAGTCAGCCGTGACACCAGCGCGGTGGGCAGCTGGGAGGAATCGGCGAAGGGCTCGTCATAGAGCTCGGGAAGACTCGGCACAAGGTCCAGTGCCATCTGTGAGGTCGCCTGCAGGGTCAGGTGCTCGGTACCGAGGTGCCTGGCCACCGCTTCCGCGTGCTGGGATTCATCGTAGCGGGCATCGTCGAAGCCCACCGAGAAGGTGCGCACCGGGCGCTCGGCCTGCTGCTGCATCAGCGCCACGATCAGCGAGCTATCGATACCGCCGGAAAGAAACGCCCCCAGCGGCACATCGGCCAGCATGCGGCTCTTTACCGATTGCCCCAGCGCCTGTTCCACGGCCTCGATGGCGGCTTGAGGCGAGTCCAGCGCCGGCGCGGCCAGGGCCTCTCGCGCCGCCTGCTCCGCCGACCACCACACCACCGGCGCCGGCAGCCGCCCGGCCTTCACATCGGCCCGGGTAATGGTCAGCAGGGAACCCGGCGGCAGCTTGGCCACCCCCTGGAAGATGCTCGCCTCGCCCCCCACGCAACCGAAGCGCAGGTAACCCTCCAGCGCCTGGGTCGCCAGGGTGCCCTGCCACTCGGGATGCGCCATCAACGCCTTCAGCTCAGAACCGAACAGCAACGGCCCACGGCCGGTAACCGCACGCTCATCCTCACCCGCGCCCTGAGCGAAACCACAGCCCTGAGCGAAACCACAGCCTTGAGCGAATCCACAGCCTTGAGCGAATCCACAGCCTTGAGCGAATCCATAGTAGAGCGGCTTCTCCCCGAAACGGTCTCGTGCCAGGGTCAGCGTCTGTTCCTTACGATCCCACAGCGCAATCGCAAACATCCCCACGGCAGCTTCCAAGGTGGCCTGAATGCCCCAGGCACTAAAGGCGGCTAACAGTACCTCCGTATCGGAATGCCCTCGCCACTTGGGTTCCTTGTAGCTTGCAGCTTGTAGCTTGTAGCTTCCCCCTTGCAGCTTTCCCCTGAGACTCTCGTGGTTGTATATCTCCCCATTAAACACCATCACATACCGCCCGCACGCCGAGTGCATGGGCTGATGGCCCGCGGGTGAGAGGTCGAGAATCGAGAGCCGCCGATGGGCCAGTGCCAGGCCTGCGGTGTCTTCACACCACACGCCCTGATCATCCGGACCGCGCGAGTGAAGCTGCGCCGCCATATGGCGGGCGATCTCGGCATCGGGGGCTTGCTGGCTGCAATAGCCGGTAATACCGCACATCAGGTGTAGCCTTCCGGATTGGCCTGCTGCCAGCGCCAGGTGTCGGCCATCATGGCCGCCAGGTGGCGCCGGGTCTGCCAGCCGAGTTCCTCGCGCGCCTTGCTGGGGTCCGCCCAGCAACTGGCCACATCACCCTCACGCCGCGGTGCGAAGTGGTAGGCCACCTTGCTCCCGCAGGCCTGCTCGAAGGCGCGCACCATCTCCAGCACCGAGTAGCCGCGGCCGGTGCCCAGGTTCCAGACGTTGACACCCTGGCGCCGGCCCAGCGCCTGCAGGGCCGCCAGGTGGCCCTCCACCAGATCCATCACGTGTAGGTAGTCGCGCACGCCGGTGCCATCCGGGGTGGGGTAGTCGTTGCCGTACACCGCCAGCGATTCGCGCCGCCCGGTGGCCACCTGGGCGATATAGGGCACCAGGTTGTTGGGAATCCCGCGGGGGGATTCGCCGAGGCGTCCGCTCTCGTGGGCGCCCACCGGGTTGAAGTAGCGCAGGATGCCGATCTGCCAGCGTTCGTCCGCGGCGGCCAGGTCCGCCAGCACCTGCTCGACCATCAGCTTGGAGCGGCCATAGGGGTTGCTCGGGGTGCCGGTGGGCAGGCCTTCATGCCAGGGCAAGGGGTGTTCGTCGCCATAGACGGTGGCCGAGGAGCTGAACACCAGGCGGGTCACCCCCGTCTGCGCCATCGCCTGGCACAGGGTGAGGGTGCCGGCCACGTTGTTCTCGAAGTACCGCAGTGGCTGCTCGACGCTCTCGCCCACGGCCTTGAGCCCTGCGAAATGCATCACCGCATCGCAGGTATGCTCCGAGAACACCCTATCCAGCAGGGGGCGATCGCGAATGTCACCCTCGATCAGCGGTACCGCCCCACCACCGAGCTCCGCGGCACGCGCCACCGCCTCCGCCGAGCCGTTGGCCAGGTTATCCAACACCACCACCTGGTGGCCTGCCTCCAGCAGCACCACCACGGCATGGGAGCCGATATAGCCGGCCCCGCCAGTCACCAGAACCTTCATGTCACTCCTTGGATACGATTTCTTCACCACGGTATACGGCCAAGTAACGCTCTGCGGTGGCCTGCAGGGAGTAGTGGTCAACAACTCGTTTACGTGCAGCCACCCCCACCTGTCCACGAGCCTCCTCAGAAAGGCCCAGCGCTCTATGCAGCGCCTGCCCCAAGGCTTGACTGTCTTCAGTCTTGACAACGAACCCGGTGTCATCTAAAACGGCACGAATACCACCGCAATCCGTTGCCACGATACATCTCTGCGCTGCCATTGCCTCGAGTATCACCATTGGCAACCCTTCCCAGGCGGAAGACATCACATAAATATCACATGCCGATAGCAGCGCGGGGATGTCGTGTCGAACACCAAGGAATATAACTTTCTCTGAAATACCCAAGCTGGCAGATAGAAGCTCAAGGACGTTGCGAAGGGGGCCATCACCTACAATGGCCAAACAAGCCGAGGAATTGTGAGTGTGAATGTGAGCGAAGGCCTGCAGAAGGTTAGGGTAATCTTTTGGTTCCCACAACCGCCCAACGGCCAGCAAAAGCGGAGTAGACTCGCTCAGCTTAAGCTCTTCTCTTACCTTTTCTCGGGCATCCACATCAAAGGCAAAATGCTTGGTATCGATACCGTTGTGAATGGCTAACATGCGTCCAGCCTTCAGAGCCCCCTGTACCTCGAATGCTTCAACTGCCTCTTGGGAGACATTGGTGGAAATATCCACCAGGCGATCCGTCAGCCGGTAAGCCAGCATCCGCCCCTGTCCTTCTTCATTGGTGTTGTGTGCGCTGGAGACCAACCGCGGCATGGGTGTTACCAGCCGCAGCAGGCGGGTAAGAATATTGGCATGCACTAGATGGCTATTCACCACATCCGGGCGGAAGGCCTGCACCAGACAACGAAGGCGCCACATCGCGGCCAGCACGCCCAGCGGGCTGCGACGCATCTCCAGGTTCGCCAGCTGCACACGCGAATCACTTGGGCGTAACTCGGCCTCGCCGTGAAACCGGACCAACATGACATCGTGCCCATTGGCTGAAAAACTGTCTGCAAGCCCTGTCACAAGCCTTTCAGCCCCCCCAACTCCAAGGCTTGTTATAACGAGCATTATTCTCAAGCGTCACCCAATCATCTCAACATCATCTTTAAGCATTAACCCCCAGCCCCCGAAACAGCTTCACCCAACGCTTGGAAATCTCCTCATCATCGAACTTGCTTACGCTTACGTGTGAAGCCTTGGACATTTCTTCTCTCACCTCATCACTCGACATAAGAGAAGCCAAGGCTACTGAAAGCTCATCAACATTACCGGCAGGAACAATAAGGCCATTTACTGCATCTTCAACTATTTCAGCTGGCCCTGCATCACAATCAAAACTCACAACAGGTAGGCCACAACTTAGCGCCTCCAACACAACAAGGCCAAACCCTTCAAAACGTGAAGGCAGCACAAATATATCAGACGCAAAAAAATCATCTTCAATCTGATCTGATTGGCCCGGAAGAAAAACATTATCCAAAGAATGTGAAGAAATAGCATGCTCGAGGGACTCACGATCTTCACCCTCACCCAATATCACCAATTCCCAGCCGTCACGAACAGGGTGGTCAATTTTAGCCCATGCCTGAAGCAGCAGATCAAACCCCTTTTGATGGGTCAATCGACCTGCAGAAACCACTCTTTTCAACCCGCAGCGAGATGCCTTTTTCTTTGCATCGTTATTTCCCAGACCAGAAAATGGATTAATGTTATAGATTACTTCCAGCTTATTCTCTGAGGATGGAAATTTTCTCTTCCAAATCTGAACATCCCTTTGTGAAAGCACCACTATCTTGTCAGCGAATCTAGCAGCGAGCTTACGAGAATAATTTCTCGCCTTCACGCCTAGATCAACATTGGCATTAAAGTGCTCCCAATTAACAAGAACAGGACGACTGGAAAGAAGCAACAACGGAATAAGAAATAGGAAGGAGATGCTCTCTACTGCAACAACCGCATGAGGCCTGGTTTTAATGACATAACGAAGAAGCAACCAGGATGACGATAGATAACCGACTACACCTCGCCGCCTCTCACAAGAAAGTTCATCCAGAATAACTGGCTCTGAAACCTCATAATGACTAACTCTACCACCATACTGACTGAGTATGGTTACAGGGTAACCCAGATCACTCAACGTTGATGCAGTGTCTGCGCAAGCCCTTTCAGTGCCACCTTTTAGACCCTGAGACCCAGTAAAAAAAACAACCACAACCACCCCTCAATTCGCTATCTAACAGCCATCGCTCTCATTATTAAAAAAACAGCACGCGGAGAAAGGCGAAAAACTTTCACAGACATCCAATCCCGAAAACTGAGCATGCCTGACTTTAGAAGAAGGCCTTCATTGAAGCTCATCTTTTTTATTTTTTTCTCAAAAAAATTTAAAACTTCTGGATCTAGCCGCTTATCTTTCCAGTCACGGTACAGTCTTAAAACCGGATCCTTGAACAAGAAAAGAAATTTGCGGAGATCTAGATATTCTCTAATATCAGAGGGTTGGGCACTACACCCCCCTGCCAGACAATACATCTCATCTATAACACCACTAACCTGAACAAAAGATCTCGATGAATACACCGACTTAGTGATTGAATCACCAGACTTATCAAACAAGTACAAGCTCTTTCTTATATTTCTATAATTTCGAGAGGCAAGAAGAAACCTGAAGTTAAACAAAGAATCCTCAGAATGACAGGAAGGGAAAATGATATTATTTTCAGAGAGCACAGACAGCTTATATACTTTATTCCAGACTGTAGACACAAGCTTGTCAGATAAAAAGTCTCTTAAAATTCCTTCCTCTGACGGACACCAAGCCTTCTCTTCTGTTACATCCTCATATTTAACTTGGTAGTCAAAAACCAGGATATCAAAATTAAACCTATCTATTTCACTAATTATCGTGGACACAGCCCCTTCTAAATAGCTGTCGTCATCATCGACAAATGTGACGAAATCACCGGTCGCGTTATAAAGACCCACATTCCTGCTAGGCCCGGGACCTATGTTTTTCTCGTTATAGAAATAGCGGACTCTGGAGTCTTTGTATGAGCACACTTCATCCTTAATCGGCTCACTTGAGCAGTCATCTATAACCAGAACTTCAAATCTATCATCTTTGCAAGAAAGAATACTATCAAGGCATTTATTTATTGTTTCCTTGGATTCATAAGCAGTAACTACTATAGAAAGCAGCATAGAAATCTCATATATCAAGAATTTTCATGGAAAAACCTGTCTAATTGCCTCGAAAACTCAGGGTAAGAAAAATCGCGATATCGGCAGTTGAAGCCACCATTAGTTACTTCACGCGGGCGCCATCTTTTGAAAGGATACTCATCAAAGGACAGCTTAGAGTTATGGATATAATGCATATACATAAATTCGTAAACTTGCTCTACCTTTTCCTTATCTACCTCAAGTCGCTCTGAATTTTCTAAAAGACCAAAGTAAGCGTCTTTATTAGCAGCATTAAATGCAAAGTCATAGGCAGCTGTAGGATTGTCGCCACATAGTATTACAGGCACACCCATCGCAGTGAACTCAGCTGCTACACTGCCATATACAGAGACAATAGCCGCAGGATTAAATTCAACTAGCTTTTTATTATTAAAATCATCATTAAGTATATTTATAAACTCATACATATCGTCAAGCTGAGATATGAACTTATCTTCATATTCAAATCGATTAGGATGCGGCTTTAAATATATTTCATAGCTCTTAGTCAGTCCGCGGTCTCTAATAAAATCAAGAGACTGAACAATCCATTCCCAAAAATCAGGAAAGACCATATCCTTGTAAATATGCGGACTATCACTAAACGCGTGCAGCATAAATACTAATGGACGACGGCCTGACTGTACATCAAGGGTCAAGTGTTCTGAGTCACTAGAATATGCTGATTTTGCCATGTAAACAACACCATCATCAAGCACACCTTTAAGTCGATTTTCGACAAGCTCTTTTCCTTTTTCTATACTTCTAACTCTTTCAACCTCAGATAGTTCTGAAAAAGCCTTGCGGTACTGTGTATGGTCAATCGTCTGAAGCCCACGGTTTTCATGTACAGCATGTAACGGGGGGAATCTTGAATTGAAGGTTACGTAAACTTTAGCACCAAAATTAATCCCGACATCACTTATGATTTGCCAGTTATTATAAACACTATGACCCAGAACTAAACACTTAACATTATTTTCAGAGAAAACTCTTTCTGATACACATAGGAGCAATATTGCTTCATCCAGCAACTGCCTCAGCCTTGAGCTTTCCAAATCAACTGTAACTGACTTGGTAACACGCAAATATGTGTCGTAGACAGCTCTACCGACCTCTACATTTTTAACTTTATAATCAATTAGATCGTCTTTAGAAACAATACTCTTTAAAGCTTCTCCTAAAATCTTGTCGCGTTTATAAAAATCAACTTTTGACACGGAGCTTAAGGACAAACCGTGCGAAAAGCCTAAGCGTTTTGCTAATCTTGGGCTTTTCATGTAGCCAGACACGCATCGCCCAATAAATCTTATCCAGGGAGAGCGATTTGCATAGTAGACATTTGGCTGGTAGAAGCATGGCTTTAGGCCACCCTCATCAGAGAGATACTTAGCCACGGCTAGATTCTCTACTAGCTGGTTAGATACATGTGGCAAATCAACCAGCAAAATTGAATCGCTTTCCTTTTCCTCAAGCTTAAGGTCTGGAATTTTGCTGCCTAAATATTTTTTTTCTTCCCCTGAATAGAAGAAAAACTCTTTTAATATTTCGTAAATTTTTTTCATAATGCTCAAGGTGATGAATATTTGTAGAGGTACCTGTAACGCTCCGATGCCACTTTGGCTTGAGCCACAATGATCTTCCTGAAGAAATCTCGTCACGGCCCCCACTATATTGCCTACTTATAGTTTCGGCCGCCTGCCTTCAGTGGATTTTTCAGGCGTTTTCACGCAGAGCCACATTCCAGAACCCCAAAGAAACGCATGAAATCCATCACATCAACTCAATACATCTTCCGTAACCGGCATATTTTCGGTGACTACCTGAGTAACCGTTTTCCCAACTACCCGCTGCATATACTTCGGCGCCAACCCATACCCCGGCCTCACACTCCTTATGGAATCTTCGGTAATCACCTCCCCTGCCTTCAGATCCTTCACGAAATAGAGCGAGCGCCGGAACTGTACATTCCCCTGCTCGCTGGACTTGCGGCCGTAGTCGACTTGGCCGAGCGCCTGCCAGGCGGTTTTGGCATCACGGCACAGGGCAGCGAGTTCGGCGGGCTCCAGGGAGAAGGTGTCGTCGGGGCCACCGCCGTTGCGGTCGAGGGTGAAGTGTTTCTCGATCAGGCTGGCGCCCAACGCAACGCTGGTAATGGCGGTGGTGTTATCGATAGTGTGGTCGGAAAGCCCGGTGACCAGGCCGAAGCGCTCGATCATGTCAGGAATGGTGCGCAGGTTATAGTCCTCCGGCGGGGCCGGGTAGCCGCTGACGCAGTGGAGAATGGCGAGCTGTTCACAACCGGCGCCGCGAGCGGCGTCGATGGCTTCCTGGATCTCCTCGGCATCGGCCATACCGGTGGAGATGATCATCGGTTTGCCGGTTCGGGCCACGTACTCGATCAGCGGCAGGTCGACCGCTTCGAAGGAGGCGATCTTGTAGGCTGGGGCGCCGAGCTCTTCGAGCAGGTCTACCGCCGTGGTGTCGAAAGGAGAGCTGAAGATGGTGATGCCGAGCTTACGAGCGTGCTCGAAGAGTGGCTGGTGCCACTCCCAGGGGGTATGGGCCCACTCATAGAGTTCGTAGAGGGTGCGCCCTTTCCATAGCCCTTCCGTGATCTGAAAGTCGGGCAGGTCACTATTCAGAGTGATGGTATCGGGGCGATAGGTCTGCAGCTTGACGGCATCGGCGCCGGCCCTGGCGGCCTCTTCGATGATGCGCATGGCCGTTTCCAGCTTGCCGTTATGGTTGGCGGAAAGCTCGGCGATGATATAGGGCGACTGTTCGGGGCCGATCGCACGGCCATCGATATTAATCGTCTTCATGGGATGGCACCTTCTTGAGTTCGATGGCATAGGTATGCCCGTGCAGGCGAAAGAAAGCCGGATAGCGCTGCGGATCCATGACTCGGATCGTTGGAAACAGGTCGCGCAAGGGTAATGAAGGATCGACTTCGCTATCTGCCGGCGTACGCTTGCGATAGTACGTTGGGGTAATGTGCTGGGATTGGGGTACCGGCTGGGCCCCTGCCGAGATGAGAGTCAGCGCCTCATCCATCAGCGACAGTTCCGTGTCAAACAGCAGGCGGTGAATCTCGTCATGTAGGGCGTGAGCCGGCACCGGCAAGGTCCGCTTGGCCCAGATCGCCCCTGTATCAACGCCATCCTCGGCATCGAGCAAGCTAACCGTAATGGCCTCGGCACCCTCTAGCAGTGCCCAGATATAGGGGCTCCATCCGCGGCCGTGCGGGAGATCACTAGCGTGCAGGACCAACGTATGCTGGTATTTTGCTCTTGTGGTGGCGTCAATGATCTGGCTGCAGGAAATCAGGAACAGAACGTCACCACCTGGGAGATCTTGAACGTCGTGGCAAAGGGTAATGTCGTGGAACGATTGCTGTTTTTCTTGCCACCGCACCAGCCAGTCGTTCACGGGATGATCCCGGCTTGTGCAGAGAAGCGTGACATGCATCCTTAGCTCTCCTGAGTGGTAGCGGATAGGGCCGATAGCACTCGGTCAGCGCCTTTCTCATCGACACGATTGGCAGCCTGCTGACTCATCAACGCCAGGGCATGTGGTGCGCTGATCCCCGCCAGGCATCTTGCCAGCGATCTCGGCAGGTCGGCGAGATCCAGTGTCGACGAGGCGCCCTGCTCCTCCAGAGCCTGGGCGATGCCACGCTGATTATCGGCCAACACCACCATCAGAGTGGGCAGGCCTAGGCAGCAGCGCTCCCAGGAGGTGCTGCCGGCGGCACCGATGGCGAGATCCGCCTCGGCCATGCGCTGTGCCATGTCGCTGACATTGACGACCACCTCAGTGGGCCAAGGCATTGTCCGGGCCTGAGCTGTCACCGACTCCCGCCAGGGGGCGGAAGCCCCCATCACCACGCTGATCTGCAGGTTTTCCGGCAGGTCGCAGGTGATCAGGGCGTCCAGCACCTGGCCGGTGACGTTGTCCTTGTCCACGCCACCGAGGTTGATCAACAGACGCCGTAGCCCGGGCTCGCGGGCACGCCGGCTGAGGCTGGCCTCGCGCCACTCGCGGAACTCGGGGCGCAACAACGCATAGCGGGGCCCTGCCAGCACCTGGCAGCCCTCGGGCACCAAGCCACGATAGTCCTCCGCCTGCCGGCCGAGGTTCTGGTCCAACAGCAGATCAGCAATATGGCGCCGATCCGCCAGGTCGTCGATCACCAGCAGGCGCGGCCTTGAGTTGGGAAGCCGATCGAGTACCGTCGTTTCCCAGCGGTGATCCAGGGCGTAATGGTCCACTACCAGCCAGGCCGGGGCCAGCTCGGCCAGGAGAGGCAGACAGGCTGCGGCGTCTTCGTCCCAGCTCGCGCCCAGCCAGTGGGCATGATCAAGCTTAGGCTCGGTGACAGACGTGACGGCTGTGTTAGTGTCGCGCGCTTCCTGCGGTAGCCGATGGACCGGGTAGCCACGGGCCTCGATCAGTTCACACAGGTGCCCAGGGTGCTCCCGGCAGAGGAAGTGGCACTGGGCACCCTGAGCCTGCAGAGCATCGGCGAGGGTCAGGCAGCGCATGACGTGGCCGCTGCCGATCTCCAGCGAGGCATCGGCGCGGAAGGCGACCACCTGCCCCTGGAGTTGGGAGGGTATCGGCGCTTCGCTCATGCCCCGCCGCCCTGCTGCTGGGCCTGCCAGGCCTTGAACAGCCATTCGGCGCGCTGCCAGTCTTCCGGCGTGTCGATATCCTGGACGCGGTGGCGCGGCAGCTTCACCGACGCGGCATGCTCGCTGAAGATCGGCGTGCCCTTGCTCCAGGCGGCGGCCCGCCCCCAGTAGAACTGCCCGGCATCGTGCCAGGCCTCCTCGAGATCCTGGGAGCGGGTGTGGAAGTGCTCGGGCTGGAACATGTCCACGCGCCCTTCAGGCGTCAATCGCAACGCACGCTGAATGGGAAAGGCGTAGCTCGTCACCGAGAAGGCATAGTCCACGTCATCGCTCTCCCGCAGGGCGCGAAGCCCGGCCTGCAGATCCTCGGCTTGCACGAACGGCGCCGTGGCGTAGAGGCAGCAGACCGCATCAGGCGCCTCGCCCTGCTCGCGCAGCCAGTCGATGGCATGGGCGATGACCGCGATGGTGCCGGTGTGATCATCGGAGAGCGCGGCCGGGCGGCGAAACGGCACCTCGGCGCCCCAGGCCTCAGCCACGGCGGCGATCTCGTCATCGTCGGTGGAGACGATTACCCGGGAGAAGCAGCCACTGGCCAGCGCCGCCTCAATTGACCAGGCGATCATCGGCTTGCCGGCGAACTCGCGAATGTTCTTGCGGGGGATACGCTTGCTGCCACCCCGGGCAGGGATGACGGCTATGGCCTGCCCTTCTAGTGACTGTGTCATGCGACCTCCAGGGCCCGGGCCAGCGCCGTTACCACCTCATCCTGCTGCGCTTCAGTCATCGTCGGGAATAGCGGCAAGCTAATCGCCTCGGCGTAGTAGGCTTCCGCTGCAGGGAGGTCGCCGGACGTGAAACCCAGCGCCCGGTAGTAGGGCTGGGTGTGCACCGGGATGTAGTGTAGGTTCACGCCGATGCCCTGCTCGCGCAGACGCTCGAACACCTGGCGGTGCGAGGGGACGATCTGGCCGAGCTGGAGCCGGATCACGTAGAGGTGGCGCCCGGAATAGCTGTCCGGATGCTGCCAGGGCGTGGTCACGGGCAGCGTCGCCAAGGCGGCATCATAACGCTCGGCCAGGGCATTGCGACGTGCCACGTAGTCGTCCAGTCGCTCCAGTTGCGTGACGCCCAGCGCCGCTTGCAGCTCGGTCATGCGGTAGTTGTAACCCAGGTCAATCTGCTGGTAGTACCAAGGGCCATCGGCCTCATGGGTCATCAACGCCGGATCCCGGGTGACGCCGTGGCTGCGCAGAAGGTCCATTCGGCTTGCAAGATCATCGTCGTTGGTCAGCGCCATGCCGCCTTCGGCAGTGGTGATGATCTTCACCGGGTGGAAGCTGAACACGGTGATATCGCTGTAGCGACCGCTGCCGATGTAGTCGCTCTGATACTTGCCGCCAATGGCGTGAGACGCGTCCTCGATGATGCGGAAGCCGTAACGCTGGCCAAGGGCGTGGATCGCCTGCATGTCGCAGGGCTGGCCGCAGAGGTGCACGGCCACCAGCACCTTAGGCAGGCGCCCTTCCGCCTCAGCCCGTTCAAGCTTGGCCGCCAGCGCTTCCGGAGAGAGGTTATAGGTGCGCGGATCGATATCGACGAAATCGACCTGGGCACCGCAGTAGCGCCCGCAGTTGGCGGAGGCGACGAAGGTGATCGGCGTGGTCCACAGCCAGTCGCCCTCCCCCAGACCCATCGCCAGGCAGGCGATATGCAGCGCCGAGGTGGCGCTGTTGACCGCCAGCGCATGGCGGGCGCCCACCTTGGCCGCCACCGCCTGCTCGAAACGCGGCACCATCGGGCCCTGGGTCAGGAAGTCCGACTGCAGTACCTCCAGCACGGCATCGATATCGGCCTGCTGAATATCCTGGCGTCCGTAGGGAATCATCAGATGGCTCCGATCTTTTCCCAGTTGGCGTCTATCCAGGCCTTGAGCTCAGCATCTGACATCCACTCAGCGTTGTTGTCGCTGGCATAGACGAAGCCTTCCGGCACCTTCTTGCCATCCTTGATGCGGTTGGCGTCCTTGTCCCAGCTGTTGATGGCCGGCAGGATCTTGTAGTGCTCGGGGTACTCGTAGGTGTAGTAGGCATCCTCGGCGCCGATCATCTGCTCGTGCAGCTTCTCGCCGGGGCGAATGCCTACCACCTCTTGCCTGGCCTCTGGGGCGATGACCCGGGCCAAGTCGGTGACCTTCATGGAGGGGATCTTCTTGACGTAGATCTCGCCGCCTTCCATGTCTTCGAAGGCATGCCAGACCAGCTCCACGCCCTCCTCCAGGCTGATCATGAAACGGGTCATGCGCTCGTCGGTGATGGGTAGCACGCCCTTATCACGGATCGACGTGAAGAAGGGAATCACCGACCCACGGGAGCCCATGACGTTACCGTAACGCACCACGGCGAAGCGGGTGTCGTGCCCGCCGGCGTAGGAGTTGCCGGCCACGAACAGCTTGTCGGAGGTAAGCTTGGTGGCGCCATATAAGTTGATCGGGCTGCTGGCCTTGTCGGTAGAGAGCGCCACCACCTTCTTCACGCCCTTGTCGATGCAGGCATCGATCAGGTTCATTGCGCCCATCACGTTGGTCTTGACGCACTCGAAGGGGTTGTACTCGGCGGTGGGCACGATCTTGGTGGCCGCTGCATGCACCACAAAGTCGACGCCATCCAGGGCCCGATAGACCCGCTCGCGGTCGCGCACATCACCGATGAAGAAGCGAACGCGGGGATCGCCCTCGAACTTTTTGGCCATCTCCCATTGTTTCATCTCGTCGCGCGAAAAGATGATCACACGCTTGGGGTTGTAGCGCTCCAGCAGCATGGGGATAAAGGTGTGGCCAAAGGAGCCGGTGCCGCCGGTGACGAGTATTGACGCATCATTGAACATCGAGTGATTCCCTATCGATTACTGTTACGCATGTTCCGCCATGCGCTTGAAGATGGTGTTGCGTTCGGAAAGTTCTGAATAGCTGCCATGGTCTATCACCTGGCCGTCGGCCAGCAGGTAGATGCTGTCGCACTGCTTCACCGTGGCCAGGCGGTGGGCGATCATGATGATGGTCTTCTTGCCGGAGAAGTCGTGGATGGCATCCATGATCAGCTTCTCGGTGATGCCATCCAGGGCGCTGGTGGCTTCGTCCAGCACCAGCACGTCGGCATCGTGATAGAGGGCACGGGCGATGCCGATGCGCTGGCGCTGGCCGCCGGAGAGCTGCACGCCGCGCTCGCCCACGCGGGTTTCCAG
The DNA here is from genome assembly GCF_000475415.1 of Halomonas sp. PBN3. Lineage (NCBI taxonomy): Bacteria > Pseudomonadati > Pseudomonadota > Gammaproteobacteria > Oceanospirillales > Halomonadaceae > Halomonas > Halomonas sp. PBN3. The sequence goes on from NZ_AXCA01000162.1 coordinate 28,748, forward strand.
GCCATCCGGCAGTTCGGCGAGCAATTCATCCAGGTGCGCCATGCTGGCGGCCTGGAGCACCTTGTGGTCATCGACCAGCTCGGGTGGCAGGCCGAAGGCAATGTTCTCGCGGATCGAACTGTCGGCCAGGAAGATGGCCTGGGGCACGAAACCGAGGGTGTTCTGCCAGGCGCGGCGGCTGTCGTCGGTCAGCGGCTGGCCGTCGATCAGCACCTGGCCCCTCTGGGGCTCGATCAGGCCCAGCAGCAGGTCGATGGCCGTGGACTTGCCGGAACCGGAGGCCCCCACCAGGCCGATGACCTGGTTGGCAGGGATCTCCAGGTTCAGGCCGTTGAGTGCCGGTTCCTGCTTGCCGGGGTAGGCAAAGGTGATATCCGTCAACTGGATGCTGTGCTTGGGTGCCAGGTGCTGTTCCGTGCGCTCCTGCTCGGTAAGCGGCTGGCGTATAGGCTGACGGCTGCTGGCGTAGAGGTCGTCACGCAGGGCATCGAAGGCGGCCAGATTGCCGCGAATCTGGGACAGGCTGGTATAGACCTGCTGAAAGGCGGGCAGTAGCTTGAAGCCGGCCAGGGCATATACGGAGAGCACGGGCAGGATGGTGCCCAGGTTGCCTTCGTGGGCGGCTAGCAGGTAGAGAATCAGGAAGATCACGCTGCCGAAGGCGATCAGTTCCATGGCGTAACGCGGTGCCTGGCTCATGGCGGCATTGGTGCCCTGGGCCTCGGCGAAGCGCAGGCTGGCGTCGTCAAAGCGTTCCGTGAACACCTGCTGGCGGCCCAGCAGCAGGGCATCCTTGATCCCGCCGAAGCCCTCGCTCATCAGCTTGAAACGCAGCCGCTGGACTTCGGAGATGGTCTTGCCGTTGCGCATCAAGCGCCGGCGCACGGTGCGAAACAGCAGTGCATAGGCCAGGGAGAAGATGACCAACCCGATCACCGCCACCAGCGGGTTGTAGAGCAAGATGGTGACCGCCATCAAGGTAGCCATCACCAGCTTGGCGTTCATCTGCATCAGCGGGTTGATGATGCTTCCTGTGATACGGCCGCACTCCTGGGCGATCTGGTTGGTGAGCTGGCTGCTGCTGCCGCTGGCGTGAAACAGCCAGGGCTGGTGCATGTAGTGGGCATAGAGCCGACTGGCGAGCTGGGCCCCTACCCGCGCGCCATACATGGAGAGCCGCCAGATGGTGAACATCGAGATCAGTGCCGCGCCGGTGAGCACCACCAGTACGCCGATGCCCAGCCAGAACAGGAAGGTGCGCGGCTCGCTGAAGCCGCTGGCGCGGTAGAGCTCGGCCATGATCCCTTCACCCTGAAGTTGGCTCATGTCGCCCACCAGCGCCATGAAGGGGCCGATGGAGACCACGCCGGCGATCTCGGCAAACGACATCAACACCACCAGGATCTGCAGGCGCAGGAGTTTCTTGCGCTGCTCGGCGGTGAGGAGCGAGTAGAGTTCTTTGAGTTGATTCAGCATCTAGGGGTCAAGGATCAAGGGGTGGATTGAGCCAGTGAAAGAAATCGCGGAGTGAATCAGGCGTTTTTACGCACGTTTCGAGCCCTTCTGCTTCGAGCCGCTGGGTAAACTCGGCCCACTCCTGCTCGTTCTTGTCACCAGGCAAGCCAAGCACGGCTTCGATATCGCCGCGGCACCACAGCCAGACGCGCTGTGCCTTGAGTTTCTCATGCAGGGCCATGGTGACCGGGTGTGCTGCTTCCTGCCGGGCCCATTCTGCATAGACCTGCGCCGCCTTCTTTCGCCCGTTATTGGTCGGCCGCCGATTGCCCCCAAGCTCGATGTCGGGATCTTGATCTGCCATGGCCGCAATCTGTGATAGGCAGCTTTCCAGATCGACGTCCTGCTTGTCGATCAGACGATGCTTGACGGCCTGATTGATGGCAAAGTCAAAATCCGCCAGCGCATAGGCGTCGATTCCCAGCTCGTCGAATACCTTCAGGCAGTGTGGCAGCGAGCCCACTCCGCCAAGATTCATCACGGCAAATCGATCGGCAGCCAGCGTCCTCCCTTTCACTGCCTGATAGAGCACCGGCAGCAGGCGACGCTCGGTCGGCCCCTCGGCCAGGAGCACGCGATCGCTGAACAGCCAACCACTGGCGTTTCTGAGCTCGAAGAGGGTGTGGAGGCGGGTATCCGCATTCTCCACTCGCCGCTGTAAGGCTTCGCTGACGGACAGCATGACGCGAGTTTCACCGGTTACGGCATCCTTGCGGACGATTCGAGAATGGGGAATGGCCGTTCGGTCGATCATCATCGGCGAGTGGGTGGCAAATACTACCTGGTAGCCGACACGCGAGAGGCTCTCCAGAGCGAGTCGCACTTGCTCGATCGCCTGGGGGTGCAGGAACAGTTCTGGCTCTTCGATCAACAGCAGCCGACGCTGTGCCTGTTGGTCCTCTTGTGCCTTGAGCTCGGCGAGGTAGCGGATCAGCGCCATCTGAATGCTGCGCTGGGCGCCATGCCCCAGGCTGGTGAAGTCGCGGATGGCACCACGCCCGTGCTCGCTGACCTTAACCGTACCCTGCTTGAACAGCGACTTGACCTCAGGCACCGGAATATCCAGGTGAAGGTTGATCCCCGGGAAGAAATCGGCGACCGCCTGGGTGGCTTCCTGGTCGAAGCGTTGCAACTCCGCCACCCGTTCGGCGCCATCGGAGGCAAGTTGTCGACTGACGGCATCGAAGGCCGCCTGAATGGCTGCGCCGTGGGCCTCTTCCAACGGGGTGGTGAACTCCGCCAGCAGCTTGCCCAGGGTGGTGCCGGTCTTGGGCTTGGTGGCATCCTCGGCGGCGTCTTCCATGGCGCCGATGAAGATGGGCTCCGGGAACAGCGCCTGGATCGCCTGGGGGATGCCGGTCGGAGGCCCCTGCCATCCCCCTTCAGACTCACCGTCAGCGCCGGGCTTGCATACTTGAAGCTTCGCGGCGGCCTTGCCGCCGCCCGGCTCGACCTGCACACGGCGCAGCAGCATCCGTTCATCTTGGATGAAGGGAAGCATCTTCTTGCGGTGCCCAGGCTCAAGCCGATCCAGCATGGCATCATCCAACCCCTCGATCACGCCTTCCACCACCACCGGCTGGGCCGTATCGAAGAAGTCGCCCTCGCCCAAGGCGCGTGGCGCCACCAACCATTCGATGGCGGCCATGATGTTGGACTTACCGGCGTTGTTATAGCCCACGACGGGTGTGCAATCACTGAGAGCCAGAGAAACATCACGGCAGGAGCGGAAGTTTTGAATATGAATATCGGTGAGGTGGTGCATGGCGCGTCCTTGCAAATATGCAACAGCTTAGAAAATAGATCCCGGTGTTAATCTTCTCTGATGATGGCAGTGATTGATGCCACTTCAACCTCAACAAGATCGCCAACATTATAGCCACCAAAGTCAGCACGAGGCGCAGGGCCAATTGCGACAATCTCACCAAGGAGCTCGTCGCCCTCAGAGCGATATATACGGATATAAAGCTCCACACTCTCATCTACTTTTACGGTTACCGTGTCACCTTCTTCTGGGGGGCCAAGACTTGGTAATTTTTGTCCATCAACATACATGAGGCCGTGAGAACGTGGCAGATATTTGTCTATCTTCTTATACATTCTGCAGACCTTTTTAATCTTTTGAATATTAAGTATTAAGTATTATAAACAGGCCGCTTGCGGCCTCTTGGGTCAGACCATGGCCATCATTGGCCGGGGTCTAACCCGGCGCGGTGCTGGCTTGGTAACACCGCTTTCGCGCAGTAAGCTGCGCTCCTACAGATCGGATTGTGCAGGCGTTTAGCGATAAGCGAAGGCTGCCAATCGAGTAAGTATCCCCCGGCAA
>NZ_AXCA01000163.1:0-218791 GCF_000475415.1 Halomonas sp. PBN3
GGTAACTGCGATAGCCCTGGGCGGGGCTCAGCCCTGCTCGCGCAGGCGCTGAAGGGCCGGGGAGAGGGTCACCGGGTAGTCGCCGGGCCCCGGGGCGAGGCGTCGCAGCGCCTCCGGCAGCCGCCCCAGGGCATCGGCGACGCGCTCCCGGGCCTCGCTGGCCAGGGCCATCTCCTCGGCGGCGAGCCGTCCGCCGCGCACCAGGGGCCGCAGCAGCGCCTGCCCCTCGATGCCGGGCTCGTCGCGCAGGGCGATGATGTCGCTGACGAAGCGGCCCTCGGCATCGTGCCGGCGGTAGAGCTGCTTGCGACAGGGCAGGTTGACCTTGCCCGGGGAGTGCTTGAGGCGCGGGGTGCCGGCGTACTCCACCAGCTTGTAGGAGAGGTCGATCACCGGGGCGTCGGAGGAGACCCCTATCTCGGTGCCCACCCCGAAGCCGTCGATGGGGGCGCCGGCCTCGACCAGGGCGGCGATCTGCCACTCGTCGAGGCCGCTGCTGGCGACGATCTTCACCTCGGGGTGACCCGCGGCGTCGAGCAGTGCGCGGGCCTCCCGGGCCAGCCCACCGAGGTCGCCGGAGTCGAGGCGCACCGCCCCCACCCTGAGGCCGGGCTCGGCGTCCATCAGCGCGATCACCTTGCGCACCCCTGCGGGGGTGTCGTGGGTGTCCACCAGCAGGGTGGTACCGGGGTAGCGGCGGGCGAAGGCGCGGAAGGCAGCCTCCTCGTCGTCGTGGGCCAGCACGTAGCTGTGGGCCATGGTGCCGGAGAGCGGCAGGTCGTGGCGCAGCCCGCCGAGCACGTTGCTGGTGCCCGCCAGGCCCGCGGTGCGGTAGGCGCGCACGCCGCGCACCGCGGCGTCGACGCCGTGCATGCGGCGCAGGCCGAAGTCCATCACCGGGCGGCCATCGGCGGCGAGCACCACGCGTACCGCCTTGGAGGCGATGACGGTCTCCAGCTGCACCAGGTTCATCACCAGGCTCTCCAGCAGCTGCGCCTCGACGATGGGGGCGTCCACCTCCATGAAGGGTTCGTTCTCGAACACCGGGGAGCCCTCGGGCAGGGTCCAGATGTCGCCGGTGAAGCGCCAGTCGCCGAGCCACTCGAGGAAGGCGTCCTCGAACAGGCCGGTCTCGGCCAGGTCGGCGAGGTGGGCGGCGCGAAAGCGCAGCCGGGTGGCCAGCTCGGCGGCGTGCTGCTGGCCGCAGGCGAGCATGAAGCGGCGGGTCTCGGGCAGGCGTCGGAAGAATAGGCTGAAGGTGGCACGCTCGCGCATGCCCTCGCCCCAGTAGGCCTGCAGCATGGTCAGCTGGTAGAGGTCGGTGAGCAGCGCCAGGTCGTCGTCCTGAACGGCATAGGGCGGGATGGCATGGGGGGAGAGGGTGCCGGACGCCTGGGTCATGAGCGCGCCTCGCCATCGATCGCCACGCCGGCCTCGCGGAGCTCGTCGAGGACCGCCGCCGTGCCCTGCGGGTCCACCGCGGCGGTGAGCGGCCCCAGCAGCCGGGTGGCGAAGCCCTCGCGCCGGGCCTCCAGGGCGGTGGCCTTGACGCAGACATCCAGCGCCAGGCCGCACACCACCACCCGGGTGATGCCCCTCTCCCTGAGGTAGCCGGCCAGGCCCGTGCCGTCGAAGGCGGAGTAGGCGTCGGCATCGAAGGCGGTCGCCTTGCTCACCCGTATCGCCTCGTCGGGCAGCGTCAGCTCGGGGTGGAAGGCGGCGCCCTGGGTGTCCTGCACGCAGTGCACCGGCCAGGGGCCGCCGCGATGGGCGAAGCTCGCATGGTCGACCGGGTGCCAGTCCCGGGAGGCGACCACCAGGGCGCCGGCGGCATGGGCCGCGGCGATCTCGGCGTTGATGCCCGGCGCCAGGGCGGCGCCGCCGGCCACCGCCAGGGCGCCACCCTCGCAGAAGTCGTTCTGCATGTCGACGACCAGCAGGGCGTCGTCGGGGCCGTACTCCACGTTCATGCGCATCGCCTACCTCCTCGCAGGGCGTCGGGTTCTCCTGCCTTCAGCGTAAGGCCTTCCCGGGGCTTGTGACAGGGGCGGGGCTCAGTAGCCGGCATCCGGGTCGACGGTGGCCTGGGGCTCGCCGGCGGCGAAGGCCCGCAGCGCCTCGGCCACCTGGTCCAGCGCCGCGCCGAGGGGCGTGGGCCCGGCCATGTGCGGGGTGACCCATACCCGCGGATGGACCCACAACGGGCTCGTCGCGGGCAGCGGCTCCTCGGGGAAGGCGTCGAGCAGCGCCCCGCGCAGACGGCCTTCGGCTTCGCCGTCACCCTCCCGGGCAGGCCCCAGCGCCGCCAGCAGGGCCGCCTCGTCGATCAGAGTGCCGCGCCCCGGGTTGATCAGGCTGGCTCCCTCCGGGAGCCGGGCCAGGGCCTCGGCGTCGATGATATGCCGGGTGGCCGGGGTGTCGGGCAGCAGCAGCACCAGGCTCCTGACTTGGCCTAGCAGCGCCGTGAGGCCGTCATCGCCGTGGTGACAGGTGATGCCCTCGAGGGTCCTGGGCGAGCGGCTCCAGCCATGCACCGGGAAGCCGTCGGCGGCGACACTGGCCGCGACCTTCGACCCGATGGCGCCGAGCCCCAGCACCCCCACCGGCCAGTCGGCCTTGTCCACGACTGGGTGCTCGCGCCACTCCCGGGCGTGCTGCTGGCGCCGGTAGCGGTCGAAGTCGCGCTGGAAGTGGAGGATGCCGTAGCGCACGTAGTCGGCGATCGGTCCCGCCATGCCGGCGTCGCGCAGCTTGACGATGGGCACGCCGTCGGGGAGGCCGGGGTTGTTGAGCAGCGCGTCCACCCCGGCGCCCAGGTTGACGATCCCCTTGAGGTCGGTGGGCTCACGCAGCAGCTGTTCCGGCGGCTTCCATACGGCCAGGTAGTCGGCCTCGCGCCGCTGCTCCACGGGCGCCGCCGAGGTGATTACCTCGGCCTCGGGAAGGCGCCGCGCCAGGGCCTCGCGCCACCGGTCGGCGTCGTCGATATGCACCAGGACCTTCATGTTGTCTCCTCGTGTTGGCATGCCGTCATCATGGGCCTGGCGACGGGCGAGGAACAAGTCCGCACCCGGCATCAGCAGGGCTATCGCAGATAGCCTGGCTGCTCGATAGCTCGGGGCTGATCTGGCGATAAGCCTACGAGGAGGCGCTGTAAATACCTCCCTGTACGCTACCTCGGCCGTCCCTGGTCCTCGGACCTCCTCTTCGGCTTATCCCCAGCGCCCCTTGGTTCGGTAACTGCGATAGCCCTGCCGGCATCAGGAAATGCTTGACCGGCTACCGTGGGTTGGCAGTAACCTCCACCTTACGGGGGTCCTCCCCCACTGCCTGGTGCGACTGATCGGCGCGTCACCCGTTCAGGCATCCCGTCAGTGACCGTGACCCTGGCCCGGCCTTCTCCTCATCGAGAGGGCCGATTTTCTTGATGTTGCTTTGGCGAGTGGCCCAATGACCCAGGTAAACCTGCCCTTCACTCGTGAGGAATATGCCACCCGGCTGTGGAAGGTCCGCGCCGAGATGGCGAGTCGGGGCATCGACGTGCTGATCGTCAGCGACCCCTCCAACATGGCCTGGCTCACCGGCTACGACGGCTGGTCGTTCTACGTGCACCAGTGCGTGCTGGTGGGGCTGGAGGGCGAACCGGTGTGGTACGGCCGGCGCATGGACGCCAACGGGGCCCTGCGTACCTGCTGGATCGATCCGGACAACATCACCTACTACCCCGACTACTACGTTCAGAACCCCGACATGCACCCCATGGACTACCTGGCCCAGTCGATCATGCCCGACCGCGGCTGGCACCAGGGGGTGGTGGGCATGGAGATGGACAACTACTACTTCTCCGCCAAGGCCTACCAGAGCCTGCTGCGCGAGTTGCCCCATGCGCGCTTCATGGATGCCAACTCGCTGGTCAACTGGTGCCGCGCCATCAAGTCGCCCCAGGAGATCGAGTACATGCGGGTGGCGGCGAAGATCGTCGAGGGGATGCACTCGCGGATCCTCGAGGTGATCGAGCCCGGCCTGCCCAAGAGCAAGCTGGTCTCGGAGATCTACCGGGTAGGCATCGAGGGGTGGCGCGACGAGCGTGGCCAGGTGTTCGGCGGCGACTATCCCGCCATCGTGCCCATGCTGCCCACCGGCAAGGACGCCGCCGCGCCCCACCTGACCTGGGACGACACCCCCTTCCGCAAGGGCGAGGGCACCTTCTTCGAGATCGCCGGGGTCTACAAGCGCTACCATGCGCCGATGTCGCGCACGGTGTTCCTGGGCAAGCCGCCGGCGGAGTTCGTGCGCGCCGAGTCGGCGCTGCTCGAGGGCATCGAGAACGGCCTGGAGGTGGCCAAGCCCGGCAACCGCACCGCGGACATCGCCATGGCGCTGGGCGCGGCCATGGACAAGTACGGCTTCGACCGCGGCGGCGCCCGCTGCGGCTATCCCATCGGCATCAGCTACCCGCCGGACTGGGGCGAGCGCACCATGAGCCTGCGTCCCTCCGACGAGACCATCCTGCAGCCGGGCATGACCTTCCACTTCATGCCCGGGCTCTGGGAAGAGGAGTGGGGCCTGGAGATCACCGAGAGCATCCTGATCACCGAGACCGGCTGCGAGACCCTGGCCGACTTCCCGCGCCAGCTCTTCGTGCGCTGAGCCAATAGACCACCCCAAGGAGGGGCGCCGGGGACAAGCCGAAGAGGAGGTCTTTTGCCAGGGAAGGCAAAAGTAGCTTACAGGGAGGTATTCACAGCGCCTCCTCGCAGGCTTGTCGCCGGAAAAGCCCCGTGTCGGGCCGCCATTCGCCGTGAGAATGGAGTCTCGAAAGCCCTCTTCAAGAACATGGAGACCAGACAATGACCAAGCGTCCCAGCCCCATCAGCGCCACCGTCGACTTCGACGCCGATGGCGTCCAGCACGGCTTCCTCAAGCTGCCCATCTCGGTGGACGACTCCGCCTGGGGGGCGGTGATGATCCCGGTCACCGTGGTCAGGAACGGCGAGGGCCCCACCGCGCTGCTCACCGGCGGCAACCACGGCGACGAGTACGAAGGCATCACCTCGCTGCTCAAGCTGTCGAGCGAGCTCAAGGCCGAGGAGGTCACGGGCCGGGTGATCATCGTGCCCTGCATGAACACCCCGGCGGTGATGGCCGGTAAGCGTACCTCCGGCCTCGATGGCGGCAACCTCAACCGCAGCTTCCCCGGTGACCCCGACGGCAGCGTGACCGAGAAGATCGCCGACTACTTCACCCGGGTGATGGTGCCGATGTGTGATGTGGTGCTCGACCTGCACTCAGGCGGGCGCACCCTGGACATCATCCCCTTCGGCGCCTCCCACGTGCTCGATGACCCCGAGCAGCAGCGCCAGGCCCTCGAGGGCGCCAAGGCCTTCGGTGCCCCCTACGCCATGATGATGTTCGAGCTCGACGCAGCGGCGCTGTTCGACACCGCGGTGGAGAGCCAGGGCAAGGTCTTCGTGGCCACCGAGCTCGGCGGCGGCGGCACCTCCACCCCCGAGAGCATGGCCATCACCGAGCGCGGCGTGCGCAACTTCCTGATCCACTACGGCCTGCTGCAGGGCGAGGTGGAGATGCCGGCCGAGCCCCAGGTCTACCTCGACATGCCCGATGCCAGCTGCTATGTGCAGAGCGAGCACTCCGGCGTGCTGGAGCTCTGCTTCGCGCTGGGCGAGCGGGTCGAGAAGGGCGAGGTGGTGGCCCGGGTCTACGACATGACCCGCAGCGGCACCGCCCCGGTGGCGTACCGCGCGGCGCGCAGCGGCGTGCTGGCGGCGCGGCGCCATCCCGCGCTGGTCAACATGGGCGACACCATCGCGGTGATCGCCGATATCGTCGACTCCCTGGGATGAGGCGGCCGGCAGCACGATGAAACTCGACCGCTACGACCTGAAGATCCTCGAGATCCTCTCCCATGACGGGCGCATCACCAAGTCCAGGCTGGCCGAGGCGATCAACCTCTCGGTCAGCCCCTGCTGGGAACGGGTCCGCCGGCTGGAGAAGGCCGGCATCATCGAGGGCTACAGCGCCCGCATTAACGCCGCGGCGCTGGTGCGGCGCACCCCCGTGTGGGTGCAGATCGAGCTCAAGACGCACAACGCCGAGAGCTTCGCCCGCTTCGAGTCGCTGGTGCAGGAGACCCCCGAGGTCACCGAGTGCGTCGCCGTGGGCGGCGGCGTTGACTACCTGATCAAGGTGGAGGCCGACTCCATCGACGCCTACCAGCGTCTGATCGACGCCTGGCTCACCGGCGATGCCGGCATCGAGCGCTACTTCACCTATATCGTCACCAAGAGCGTCAAGCGCCCCGCGGCGGGCTTCTCCCGCGACGACTTCGTCGGCTGAGCCACGCCGTCATCGCGAGTAGAGCGTTGATGCCGCTGGACCTCGTCCGGCTAAGCTGGTAATCATCGGGGGAGGGCGGATGCCCGACGGCCGGGCGATCTCTCCGGCACCGCAGTGCCGGACCAGATGCAGTGCCCACGCAATACCAGGATCGCCTGACGAGAGAGACGACGATGTCGTACTTCACCATTGCCGGGGTGCAGATGCATGCTCTCCACCACGGCGACAATACCGAGGCCATGCGTCACCGGATCGACGTGCTGATGAGCCGTTTTCCCCAGGTGCAGATGGTCCTGTTCAGCGAGCTGATGCCCCTGGGGGCCTCGCCGCACCATGCCCATCCGATGCCCAGCCACGCCGAGCAGATGTTCTGCCAGCTCGCCGAGCAGCATCGCATCTGGCTGATCCCGGGCTCGATGTTCGAACACACCGACGAGGGGATCTACAACACCCTGTCGGTGATCAATCCCCACGGCCAGGTGGTGGCCCGCTACCGCAAGATGTTCCCCTTCCGTCCCTACGAGGCGGGCGTGGAGAGCGGCAGCGAGTTCGTGGTGTTCGACGTGCCCAACGTGGCGCGCTTCGGGGTCTCGATCTGCTACGACATGTGGTTCCCGGAGACCACCCGGACCCTCGCCGCCATGGGCGCCGAGGTGATCCTCCACCCCACCATGACCGACACCATCGACCGCGACATCGAGCTCTCCATCGCGCGCACCAACGCCGCGGTCAACCAGTGCTACTTCTTCGACATCAACGGCGCCGGAGCCCTCGGCAACGGGCGCTCCATCGTGGTCGGCCCCTCCGGGGACGTCATCCACCAGGCGGGCACCGGCGAGGAGGTGATGCCCATCGAGGTGGATGTCAACCGCGTGCGCCGCGAGCGCGAGACCGGCCTGCGTGGCCTGGGCCAGCCGCTCAAGAGCTTCCGTGACCGCCGCGTCGACTTCACCCTCTACCGCAGCGAGACCGGCTCCTCGCCCTTCCTCGATACCCTGGGGCCGCTGGCCAAGCCCCAGCGCGCCGATATCGAGGAGTACTGACATCCCCACCCGGAGGGCCCTGCCATGCTGGAGTCCCTGAAGCGCACCCTGTGCCGGCTGCTTGGCCGCGGGGGTTCCGCGGAACGTCCCTCCCCCCGAGATGCCGCCCGAAACACCTCCGTTGGAGCGACCACAATGAACAAGATCACCAGCATCGCCGACGTCCGCCGCCACTTCCTCAACAACAAGGAGCCGATCTACTTCATCTCGGCGACCAACTTCAACCTGCTCGGCATCGGCGACTGGGTGGGCAACTTTCGGCACATCAACTACATCGACTGCTTCGAGGGGCAGCAGCGCAACGTCTTCGTGCCCAAAGAGAAGTTCCCCCGCGACTTCGAGAGCATCGAGGACATCAACAACTACCTCCTCGAGCACAAGGAGGTGATCGACTTCATCCAGTCCCGGGCCGACGGCGAGAAGGCGGGCACCGCGGCCTTCCTGATGTTCGACGAGCACACCGAGGAGGTGTGCGAGCAGCTCGGCCTGCGCATCGCCTTCCCGCCGGCGGCGCTGCGCAGCCGCATGGACAACAAGATCGAGACGGTGCGCATCGGCAACAAGGCCGGCGTGCCCAGCGTGCCCAACGTGCTGGCGAAGGTCGGCAGCTACCAGGAGCTCTGCGAGGTGAGTCGCGACCTGGGTGACGACCTGGTGGTGCAGACCGCCTTCGGCGACTCCGGCCACACCACCTTCTTCATCGCCAGCGAGGAGGACTACTACAAGCACGCCGAGGAGATCGAGGCCGAGGCCGAGGTCAAGATCATGAAGCGCATCAACTGCCGCGGTTCGGCCATCGAGGCCTGCGCCACCCGCTGCGGCACCGTGGTGGGGCCGCTGATGACCGAGCTGGTCGGCTTCAAGTCGCTGACGCCCTACAAGGGCGGCTGGTGCGGCAACGAGATGTTCGCCGGCGCCTTCACCCAGGAGATCCGCGACAAGGCCCGGGAGTACACCTTCCAGTTCGGCGAGGCGCTGCGTGAGGAGGGCTATCGCGGCTACTTCGAGCTCGACTTCCTGATCGACATGGACAACGGCGAGGTCTACCTGGGCGAGCTCAACCCGCGGGTCACCGGGGCCAGCTCGCTGACCAACGTGGCCGCCTTCGCCCACTCCGATATCCCGCTGTTCCTGTTCCACCTGCTGGAGTTCTCTGACATCGACTTCGAGCTCGACATCGACGAGATCAACGAGCGCTGGTCCCACCCCGAGAGCGTCGACAGCTGGAGCCAGCTGGTGATCAAGCACACCGACGAGAGCGTCGACCTGCTGACCGCCGCGCCGCGCACCGGGGTGTGGAGGATGGGCGCCGACGGCGGCATCGCCTACGACCACTACAGTTACCACCCCCACGCCGCCGAGAACGAGCAGGAGGGCTTCTTCCTGCGCATCAGCGGCGCCGGGGACTTCCGCTACGAGGGCGCCGACCTGGGCATCCTGATCACCCGCGGGCGACTGATGGACGACGACTTCCAGCTCAACGAGCGCGCCAAGGCCTGGATCGACGGCATCCGCGGCCAGTACGCCGGGCAGTCGCTGCAGGACCCGGTGGTCGAGGAGGTCGCCGTGAGTCACGCCGTGGGCGGCGGCAACTTCAAGATCCTGTGAGGGCGGCGCGCCCTTGGTGGCTGGATGCGTGATGGATGACAAGACGCTGCACTTCCGCAGCCTGAGCGAGGCCGTGCCGGGGCCCAAGTGGCGGTCGTTGTTCGACACCCACTGGTCCGCCTACGAGGCCTGGTACCTGGCCGAGGGGGAGCGCGAGCGCCCCGGCTACCTGGCCTGCCTCAACGCCCTGCGGCGGCACATGCCGGAGCTGCTGCCCACCTACCGCACCCTGTGCGACCTGGCGGGCGGCGGCGACCTGGCCGCGCGCTTCCTGAGCCTCTACCAGCCGCCCCCCTACATCACCGGCTGCTCCCAGGCGGTGCTGGCGCGCGCCGAGGAGACCCTGCTGGCGCGCAACTACGACTACCCGCCGGAGCTGTGCGAGGGCACCATCCTGCTAACCCGCTGGAACGAGCGACGGGTGATCGCCATGACGGACTGCCTGTGGGGGGTACTCGACGGCATGAACGATCGGGGGCTGGCCGTATCGCTGGCCTTCGGCGGGCGCAAGGCGGTGGGCGACGGCTTCGGCGCGCCGATCATCCTGCGCTACCTGCTGGAGTTCTGCGACACGGTGCCCGAGGCCGCCGAGGTGCTGGCCCGGGTGCCCACCCACATGGCCTACAACATCACTCTGGCCGACGCCGCCGGACGCTACGTGACGGCGATGATCGGCCCGGACCGGCGCGCCAGCATCCGCCGCGTGCCGGTGGCCACCAACCATCAGAAGAAGATCGAGTGGTACGCCCACGCCCTGGCCTCGGAGACCCTGATCCGCGAGCGCCAGCTCTCCATCCTGGTGGACGACGCGGCCACCGACGCGGCACGCCTGGAGGCCGCCTTCAAGGCGCCGCCGCTGTTCCGCCACGACTATCGCCGGGGACTGGGGACCATCTACACCGCCTTCTACCGGCCCGGCGAGGGGCGGGTGCGCTATCACTGGCCGGGCCTCGACCTGGACCTGGGCTTCGACCACTTCCCCGAGGAGTGGGTCACCGTGCGCTACGGCGTGCGCGAACGGCTCGGGGGCTGAGCGGGCGGGCCGCATGCACAACGACAATCACCACCCTTGAGGGTAGCGCCATGCAAGAGAGCCATACCGAAACGCCCTACACCGCGCTGGGCTTCTACCACAAGATCTCCCAGCTGCGGGCCGACACCTGGAACGCCCTCAAGCGCGACCTGGGCCAGCTGGTCCGCCAGGAGGCGGGCTGCCCGCGGGCGCGGACCCTGGTCAAGGCGGTGGACGTCAAGCTGACCCGTTTGGAGATCATCGAGGACTACCACGCCTTCCCCTCCAAGGAGGATTTCCGCCACCTCTGGTCGCTGTTCGACCGCGAGGAGTACGCCCTGCTGGAGAAGGTGGTCAAGCGCCTGGTGCGCGCGCTGATCAGCGAGTCCTACCGCCGCCGCCACGTCGACCTCTCCGAGACCGACGCCGACGCCGAGGACATGGAGACCCTCGATGCCCTCAACCAGCTGCGCCGTGGCCACCCCGCCTCCAACAGCTCGGCCCAGCCCTACTTCGAGCTGTTGATCGTCGACAACCTCTCCCCCCAGGAGGAGGAGGTGGTGCGTGAGGCCTTCCACAACCTGCGCCGTCCCGAGGACCGTTTCGTCTACGATGTGGTCACGGTGCGAAGCTTCGAGGATGCCCTGATCGCGGTGCTGGTCAACCCCAACATCCAGGCCTGCCTGATCCGCTACGAGTTTCCCTACAAGTCGAAGTACAACCTGAGCGCGCTGCGCAACTACCTCGAGGGGCTCTCCGAGCAGGAGCTGGAGAACCAGTCCGAGGCCGACCGCAGTATCCTGCTCAGCTCGATGATCCACGAGCTGCGTCCGGAGATCGACCAGTTCCTGGTCACCAGCGGCGACGTCGAGGCCACCGCCAGCCGCGACATCCGCCACTTCAACCGGATCTTCTACCGCGAGACCGACTACATCGAGCAGCACCACACCATCCTGCGGGCCATCGACAACCGTTACCGCACCCCCTTCTTCGATGCTCTGCGCGAGTACAGCAAGAAGCCCACCGGGGTCTTCCACGCCATGCCCATCTCGCGGGGCAAGTCGGTGACCCGCTCCCACTGGGCGGGCCACATGATCGACTTCTACGGCATCAACATCTTCCTGGCCGAGACCTCGGCCACCTCCGGCGGGCTCGACTCGCTGCTGCAACCCTTCGGGCCGATCAAGAAGGCCCAGGAGTATGCCGCCCGGGCCTTCGGCGCGCGCCAGAGCTTCTTCGTCACCAACGGCACCTCCACCGCCAACAAGATCGTAGTGCAGGCACTGGTCAAGCCCCGCGACATCGTGCTGATCGACCGCGACTGCCACAAGTCGCACCACTACGGCATGGTGCTGGCCGGCGCCCATGTCAGCTACCTGGACTCCTATCCGCTCAACGACTATTCCATGTACGGCGCGGTGCCGCTGCACGAGATCAAGAAGACCCTGCTTGCCTACAAGCGCGCCGGCGAGCTCGACAAGGTCAAGATGCTGCTGCTCACCAACTGCACCTTCGACGGCGTGGTCTACAACGTGCGCCGGGTGATGGAGGAGTGTCTGGCGATCAAGCCTGACCTGGTGTTCCTGTGGGACGAGGCGTGGTTCGCCTTCGCCAGCTTCAACCCCACCTACCGGCCGCGCACCGCCATGCATGCCGCGCGCACCCTGCGCGATCGCTACCGCAGCGAGGCCTACCGCGAAGAGTACGCCGCCTGGAAGGCGGAATTCGATGCCCTCGACCCGGACGACGACGCCACCTGGCTGGAGCGCCGGCTGCTGCCGGACCCCGACGCGGTGCGCATCCGCGCCTACGCCACCCACTCCACCCACAAGACCCTGACCTCGCTGCGGCAGGGCTCGATGATCCACGTCTACGACCAGGACTTCCGGCAGCGCGTGGAGGCCCCCTTCCACGAGGCCTACATGACCCACACCTCCACCTCGCCCAACTACCAGATCCTCGCCTCGCTGGACGTGGGCCGTATGCAGGCGGAGATGGAGGGCTTCGAGCTGGTCCATGCCCAGGTGGAGGCGGCGCTGTCGCTGCGCGAGCAGCTCTATACCAACCCGCTGCTGCAGAAGTACTTCCGGGTGCTCAAGAACAGCGACATGGTGCCCGAGACCTACCGCGAGTCGAAGGTGGACTCCTTCTACGACCCGGTGACCGGCTGGAACCAGATGGAAGAGGCCTGGGCGCGGGACGAGTTCGTGGTCGACCCGACCCGGGTGACCATCGCCATCGGCGCCACCGGGGTGGACGGCGACGCCTTCAAGAACGAGTACCTGATGAACAAGTACGGCATCCAGATCAACAAGACCTCGCGCAACACCGTGCTGTTCATGACCAACATCGGCACCTCCCGGGGCGCCATCGCCTACCTGCTCGACGTGCTGATCAAGCTCGCCAAGGAGTTCGAGACCCGCTGGGAGGAGAGCAGTCGGCCGGAGCGCAAGATCATCGAGCACCGCGTGCACTCCCTGACCCAGGAGCTGCCGCCGCTGCCCGACTTCAGCCGCTTCCACGGTGCCTTCCGCCAGTGCGCCGACACGCCCCAGGGTGACATCCGCTGCGCCTACTTCCTGGCCTACGACGAGGAGAACACCGAGTACCTGCGCTTCGACAACGGCGCCCTGCAGGCCGAGATGCGCCAGGGCCGCGACGTGGTCTCGGCGAGCTTCGTGATCCCCTACCCGCCGGGCTTCCCGGTGCTGGTGCCGGGGCAGGTGGTCAGCGAGGAGATCCTCGCCTTCCTGCAGGCCCTGGACGTCAAGGAAATCCATGGCTACCGCCCGGAGCTGGGCTTGCTGGTGTTCACCGAGGCCGCGCTGGTCGACCCCGCGGCGGGCTGACCAGCCCGGCCAGGCGCGAGGGCCACAGAAAAACTTCGCGTCACGCCGACGAGAACGAAAAAAAGCCCATTCGCCTCGTCGGCTAACGAAAACTCCCGCCGCGCCATCTCCCCTACCATGTCCCCATCGAGCCGCCCGCAGGCGGCTCGCCCGTTTCTTTCGTACTGGCCCACCATGTCGATCCGGCCAGTGCTCAGGGGAGGTGCCGCATGAACATGAAGCTGTCCAGGACGCTGTCCACGATGCTCGACGATCCGCGTCTGTTCCGTCAGTACGCCTATGTCGACGGCAAGTGGACCCACGGCGACGGTGGCCGCGAGGAGGCCGTGATCGATCCCGCCACCGGCGAGGTGATCGGGCATATCCCGTGGCTCGAGGCGGACCAGATTCGTGCCGCCGTGGACGCCGCCGAGGCCGCCTTCGTGCACTGGCGCGCCCTGCGTGCCGACGAGCGCTGCGAGCGCCTGCTGGCCTGGTACGACCTGCTGCAGGCCAACCGCGAGGACCTGGCCACCATCATGACCCTGGAGCAGGGCAAGCCGCTGCCGGACGCCCGCGGCGAGGTGGAGTATGGCGCCAGCTTCGTGCGCTGGTTCGCCGAGGAGGGTAAGCGCACCTTCGGCGAGACCATCCCCAGCCACATCCCCAACGCCGCCCTGGGTACCATCAAGGAGCCGGTGGGCATCGCCGCGCTGATCACCCCGTGGAACTTCCCGCTGGCGATGATCACCCGCAAGGCCGCCGCCGCCATGGCCGCCGGCTGCCCGGTGATCGTCAAGCCCGCCGGCGAGACCCCGTTCTCGGCGCTGGCGCTGGCCGAGCTCGCCGAGCGCGCCGGGATCCCCGCCGGGGTCTTCAATGTGGTGCTGGGCGAGCCCGCCGAGGTGTCGAAGATCCTGTGTGCCGAGGATCGCGTCAAGGCGCTCTCCTTCACCGGCTCCACCCGGGTCGGCCGGCTGCTGCTGGAGCAGAGCGCCAACACCGTCAAGCGCGTCTCGCTGGAGCTGGGCGGCAACGCCCCCTTCATCGTCGGCCCGGATATGGATCCCCGGGAGGCGGCCTTCGCCGCGGTGGCGGCCAAGTTCCAGACCGCCGGCCAGGACTGCCTCGCCGCGGACCGCATCCTGGTCCACGAGTCGATCCATGACGCCTTCGTCGAACACTTCGCCGAGCGCATGGCGGCGCTGACCGTGGGCAATGGCCTGGACAGCGAGATCGACCTGGGCCCGCTGATCCACCGCCAGGCGGTGGAGAAGGCCGCGGCTATCGTCGACGACGCCCTGGCCAAGGGCGCCACCCTGGTGGCCGGCGACCAGAGCCAGGCGCCGGGCGAGAACTTCTTCATGCCTACCCTGCTCAGTGGGGTAACCCATGACATGAAGATCTGGTACGAGGAGAGCTTCGCCCCGGTCGCCGGCATCACCGCCTACGCCGACGACGACCAGGTGATCGAGATGGCCAACGACACCGAGTACGGCCTCGCGGCCTATATCTACACCCACGACATCCGCCGCATCTGGAAGATCATGCGCGCGCTCGAGTTCGGCATGGTCGCGGTGAACTCGGTGAAGATGACCGGCCCCCCGGTGCCCTTCGGCGGCGTCAAGCACTCCGGCCTCGGCCGCGAGGGCGGCATCACCGGCATCGATGAGTACCTGGAGACCAAGTACTACTGCCTGGGTGCCCTGGGCTCGGTTTCCGGGAGCTAACCGCACTTCCGAGACTGGCCAGGCCCGCCGGTAGTGGCTCCTGGCGAGAGGCGCCGGGACAGCCTTGAGCACGTTCCGCCGGCTGCGATGGCCTTCGAAGATTGATGGTTTGCCTATTTGACTGACCCTTCTCCCCGGCGGGATGCCGGGGAGCCTTGCTAACAGAGAGAACGATATGAGCCAGCAGCATCAGGACCTGATCGACCGCGACCGCAAGGTCACCTTCCACGCCTCCTCTCACCTGCGCGACTTCGCCCATGGCGACGCGCCGGGCCGCGTGATCACCGGCGGCCAGGGCATCACCATCCGCGACAAGGACGGCCGCGAGTTCATCGATGGCTTCGCCGGGCTCTACTGCGTCAACATCGGCTACGGCCGCACCGAGGTGGCCGAGGCGATCTACCAGCAGGCCCTGGAGCTCTCCTACTACCACACCTACGTGGGCCACTCCAACGAGCCGCAGATCGCCCTCTCCGAGAAGATCATCGAGCTCGCCGGGCCCGGCATGTCCAAGGTCTATTACGGCCTGGGTGGCAGTGACGCCAACGAGACCCAGCTCAAGCTCGTGCGCTACTACAACAACGTGCTCGGTCGCCCGCAGAAGAAGAAAGTGATCTCGCGCATGCGCGGCTACCACGGCTCGGGCCTGGCCACCGGCTCGCTGACCGGCCTCAAGGCATTCCACGACCAGTTCGACCTGCCCATCGAGGGCATCCTGCACACCGAGGCGCCGTTCTACTACCAGCGTGCCGCCGAGCTGGAGGGCATGAGCGAGCGCGAGTTCTCCGCCCACTGCGCGCAGAAGCTGGAGGAGATGATCCTGGCCGAGGGGCCGGAGACCGTCGCCGCCTTCATCGGCGAGCCGGTGCTCGGCACCGGTGGCATCGTGCCGCCGCCGGAGGGCTACTGGGCGGCGATCCAGGCGGTGTTGGCGAAGTACGACGTGCTGCTGATCGCCGACGAGGTGGTGTGCGGCTTCGGGCGTATTGGCGCCGACTTCGGCAGCCACCACTACGGCATCAAGCCGGACCTGATCACCGTGGCCAAGGGGTTGACCAGCGCCTACCAGCCGCTCTCCGGGGTCATCGTCGGCGATCGCGTCTGGCAGGTGCTTGAGCAGGGCACCGGCCAGTACGGCCCCATCGGCCACGGCTGGACCTACTCCGGGCATGCCCTGGGCTGTGCCGCGGCGCTGGCCAACCTCGAGATCATCGAGCGCGAGAAGCTGACCGAGAACGCCGCCGATACCGGCGCCTACCTGCAGCGTGCCATGGCGGACGCCTTCGGCGACCATCCCATCGTCGGCGACGTGCGCGGCGTGGGCATGCTGGTGGCCCTGGAGTTCTCCGCCGACCCCGAGAAGCGTACGGACTTCGACCCGGCGCTCAAGGTGGGCCCGCGCATCGCCGCCGCGGCCCTCGACGAGAACCTGATCGCCCGCGCCATGCCCCAGGGCGACATCCTCGGCTTCGCGCCGCCGCTGATCGCCACCCGCGACCAGGTCGACGAGATCGTCGCACGCGCCCGTCGCGCCGTGGACAGGGTGACCGACGCGCTGGTGCGCGAGGGTGCCCTCAAGGCGGTGACCGCCCCCGTCGCCTGATCCGGCGTTCAGCCTCCTCGGCCTTCGGTCCCTCTCGTCGCCGCGGGCCCGTCCCGCGGCGACGTCGTTGACGGGGAGGCTTGCCTCGCCGGCCGGGCTGGCACACCCTCTAGGCATCGACACCCGGTGAAGGAGCGCTTCCCATGGCACAGGTCCTGGCCTTCGACGTCTACGGCACCCTGATCGACACCCACGGGGTGGTCACCGAACTGGAGCGGCGGCTCGGCGCCCTGGGCAAGGCCGAGCTGGCGCCGGAGTTCTCGCGGCGCTGGCGCGACAAGCAGCTGGAGTACAGCTTCCGCCGCGGCCTGATGGGCGCCTATGCACCCTTCGGCCGCTGCACCGAGGAGGCGCTGGTGTTCACCGACCGCGCGCTCCAGGCCGGCCTCTCCGAGAACGACCGCGACCACCTGATGCAGGTCTACGCCGAGCTGCCGGCCTTCGCCGAGGCCGAGGTCGCCCTGACGCGGCTCGCCGAGGCCGGCGTGATCTGCGTGGCCTTCTCCAACGGTACCGCCGCGGCGGTGGAGGGGGCTGCTCGAGCAGGCCGGCCTGCGCCGCCACTTCAGCGAGGTGGTCAGCGTCGACGAGGTCAGGCGCTTCAAGCCGGATCCCGCGGTCTACGCTCACCTGCGCCATCGCCTCGAGAGCGAACCCGGCGATACCTGGCTGATCTCCAGCAACGCCTTCGACGTCATCGGCGCGCGCTATGCCGGCCTCCATGCCGCCTGGGTGCGGCGCAGCCCGGAGGCGCCCTTCGACCCCTGGGGCATCGAACCCGACCTCACCGTCACCGACCTCGAGGCCCTGGCTGAGCGACTCGGCTGAGCGGAGGCACCCAACACGCCGAGGCCCCGCGAGCTTGGGCTCGCGGGGCCTCGTGGGGCCTCGTGGGGCGTGCCCTTGGGACTAGCAGGCGCTCAGTCGACCAGCTCGCCCACGCTGACGGTGCCGCGCTCGGCCAGCTGCAGCGGACGGTCATCGTCGCGGGTCCACTCGGCCATGGAGCCGTCGTACATGCTGACGCTCTCCAGGCCGCCCACCTCGCTGAGCTGGAACCAGCCGCTGGCGGCCCAGTGGCCGGTGTTGCAGAAGGCCACGGTGGGGGCCTCCGGGTCCAGGCCGAGAGCCTCGATGTTGGCCTTGAGACGCTCGGGGTCGAGGTAGTAGGCGCCATCACGCTCGACCAGGGCGGCGTGGTGAGGCAGATTCACGGCGCCGGGAATCGTGCCGGGAGCACGTGCGGCGGGCGACTGGGTCTCGCCGCGATAGAAGTCCACCGGACGGGCATCCACCAGCGCCGCGTCACTCTCCCTTGCGGCCTCGACCTCGGCGGTGGTGGCCAGCAGGTCGTCCTGTAGGCGGCCTTCGAAGTCGCTGGCCGTGATGGCGTCCGGAGTGCCCGAGGCGACCTCGAAGCCCTGGGCCTGCCAGCCGGCGACGCCGCCGTTGAGGATGGCCACCTCGTCATGTCCCAGCGCCCTGAAGGTCCAGTAGACCCGTGCGGCGCTGCCGAAGTCGGTGGGCCCGGTGCCGGCGGCGGCCACCACCACGGTGTCGTCGTTGTCGATACCCAGCTCGCCGATCAGCGTCTCCAGCGCCGACACCTCCGGCATCAGCCCGGCCACGCCATCGCGGCTCTCGCGCCAGCCGGCGTCGGTATAGCTGGAGTAGCGGCTGCCCGGGATGCGGGCCGCCTCGAAGCTCTCGCGGTCGCCGCCGTCGTCGATGGAGGAGCGCACGTCTAGCACCACCAGGTCCTCCTGGCCCAGCTGGTCGTTCAGCCACTCGGCCTCCACCAGGGGGGAGGGGTGCAGGGCGTGGGCCTGGCCGGCCACCGCCAGGGCGCCGGCGGCGATGATCAGTCGGGATCTCATGGCGGATCCTCCTCGTAGGGGATGGGGAGACCGTCAATGCTGCAACGAAGCGGCGCTCCCTCGCCAAGAAGGTTTCCTGTTTCTGTTATTCTTAAAAAGAATACAAAGCCTCATTAATAGAGGTGTTAGGGTGATATTTGTGCCGCCCGGCGCCCCGCGGGGGCGACAGCGTCGCCTCGACTTGCTATGGCTGTAGGGAGCCCCGCAAGGGCGCCGCGTTCCGGCGCCCCGGCCAGAGGCCGCCGACCGGCCCCACAGGAGGAGAGCCCCATGCCCCGAGAGATGAACCCGGCGAGCGTCCCGCGCCGCTTCTGGCTCAGCGGCCAGCGTGCCGCCGAGCAGGACCGCTTCTTCCGCGAGGCGCTGGAGGTGCAGGGCTGGGAGGAGGGCGACGAGACCCACTGGGACGCCGCCTGGGTCACCGGCATGCCGGCCCCGGCGCAGTTCCGCCGTGCCGCGCCGCGGCGCAAGCTCAACCATTTCCCGGGCAACGCCGCCCTGACCGTGAAGAGCCGCCTGCACGATAGCCTCGCCGCACTGCGCGCGCGGCTGGTCGACGGCTACGGCGCGGCGCATCCGCTGACCGCCCGGCTCGACTTCTTCCCCCGCGCCTGGGCCATGCCCCGCGACGTCCAGGCGCTGCAGCTCGCCGCCCTGGCGGCTCCCGCGTCCCGCTGGATCGAGAAGCCCACCAACGCCTCCAAGGGCAAGGGGGTGCGGGTGCTGCGCGACGTGGCCGAGGCGACGACGGCGTCGGACCACCTGGTCCAGGCCTACCTGGACCGCCCGCATACCATCCGCGGCCACAAGTACGTGCTGCGCCTCTATGTGCTTATCAGCTCGCTCACCCCGCTACGGGTCTACCTCTACCGCCAGGGGTTCGCCAAGTTGGCCTCGGAGCCCTGGGATCCCGAGGATGCCGACAACCCCTTCAGCCAGCTCACCAACCCCGACATCAACGCCCTCAACACCCGCGCCGAGGTGCCGGTGGAGTTCATCGACCTCGCGCGCTACCGCGCCTGGCTGCGCGACCAGGGGCATGACGACGCGGGCCTCTTCGCCCGGCTGCGCGACCTGGTGGGCCTCACCGTCATCTCCGCGGTGGACGACCTGCGCCGCCGGGGCCAGGAAGTGGGCGCCGATCCCCGCGGCGGCTACGAACTGCTGGGGCTCGACTGCCTGGTCGACGCCGACCTCAAGCCGTGGATCCTGGAGTGCAACCTCAGCCCGTCGCTGGGCACCTGCGCCGCCCCCGAGGATGGCGGCCGGGTCGAGGAGCGCATCAAGGGCGAGCTGGTGCGCGACATGCTCGCGCTGGTGGATGTCGCCGGCGATCACCCGTCGGCCGAGGGTCGCGACGCCGCGACCCTGCTCGCCGAGGCCCGGGCCGAGGAGTGCCGGGCCGGCGGCTTCGAGCGGCTGCTGCCGGCGGATGACCCCGAGCGCTACCTGCCCGTCTTCTCGCTGCCGAGCCGGGCCGACCTCACCCTGGCCGAGGCGATGGCGGGGCGCGACCTGCCGCGTCCGCGGCTGGTGCGCCGTCGGGTGGCGGAGTTCCATGAGGAGGATCGCCTGGCCCTCTATGCCGAGGCGAGCGGCCGTCTCTATCGTCCCAACGACGCCGCGGCGCTGATCTGGCTGCTGGCCACCGAGGGGCTGGACCCCGACGCCATCGCCGCGACCCTCGCCGAGGCGAGCGAAGCGTCGGCGTCGCTGGAGGCGCTGCGCGACACCGTATGGTCGACCCTGGGGGAGTGGTGCCGTGAGGGCCTGCTCTGCCAGGGCCAGGAGCAAGCCCAACCCCAGGAGGCCGATAATGATAAGCAGGGGGGCGAGGCGCCCGCCGAGGCGAGCCCCTCCCACTGGCGGCTGCGCTTCGACGACCAGGGCGTGGGGCTGATGCTGCCCGACGCCGCCGTCGAGCGGCGCCTGGCAGAGGCCTTCGGCGAGCGGCTCTCTCCCGCGTCGTCGCAGACGGCGGCCGCCGAGGCAGCGTTGCACCTGGCGGTGCTGGCGACGCCGAACGGCTATGCGCTGGCCCAGGACGGACGCCTGGTGGCGAGTCGGCTGACCCTGGCCGAGGTGGTGCCGGCGCTCGGCACGCGGCTGCTGAGCCGCGCCGCCCGCGCCGAGGCGCCGGTGCTGGACCTGGTCTGGTGGTCTCCGGCGCCCGGCCAGGCGACGCTGCTGGCCCTGGGTGACGCGGCCCAATGCCTGCCGTCGGGCCTGCACGGCGAGGCCAGCCGCGGCGTGCGCCTGGTGGTCGATGGCGGGCAGCCACGCCTGGAACCGCTGGGCCTGCCCCTGGCGGGGCATCCCGCCGGGGCCACCTCCGCGCGGGGGGCGGCCGAGGTGCCGCTGGTGGTGATCCAGGGCGATGGCGAGGGCGAGGAGGCCGGCCCGCCTCGTCCGCTCGCCCGGCTCGAGGCCCTGGCCGCGCTGCTGCCGCTGGCCCATGGCCCCGGCGAGGCGGCGCCGTCGGCCGCGGCGATGGCGGGTCTCGATGCCTGGCTGGAGGGTATCGTCTGCCATGAGGTCGCCTCGAGACTGGGTCCGGAGCGCCTGGTCGCCTGGCGGCTGGCTCGCGGTGGCGCCACCCGCGAGGAAGCGAACGATGCAGCGGCCGATGCCTCGGTCGATGCCTGAGCAGCGGGAGTCCGGCTCCCCCTGTCGAGGAGGCATGCCGCCTTCTCGCCCGAGGGCAGGGCGTGACCCTGCCCGCGACACCCTGACGGAGGTCATGTCATGACGGAAGCAGACCATCAACGCAAGACCCTGATCGAGCGGCTCGGCCGTCGGCTGGGGCATGCCGCGCCCGCCCTGGCGCTGGTCGCCAGCGGTGCGGCGATGCAGGCCGTGGCCGATGCGCCCACCGAGCCCGCCTACACCAGCGGCCAGGAGGCCCCGCTGATGCTCGCCGAGGCCCACGCCGAGGGCGGTGCGGAAGGTGGCGCCGAGGCCGGCGGCCACGACGACGAGGAGGCCCAGGGCGAAGGCGAGGCCGAGGGCCACGCTGAAGGTGAGGCCGAGGGCCAAGGGGAAGGTCAGGCCGAGGGAGAGGCCGAGGGAGAAGGCGCCTACTGACGCCACCCCTCTCGAGGCCACCCAGGCGCCGTGCCGGCCCATGTGACCGGCGCGGCGTCACCACCACCGGAGGTGCATGCCCATGAGCCAGACCCACGCGCCACCCCGTCTCGACCCCCTGGTCGAGGAGGGGCTCTGGAGCCTCCAGCAGCTGGAGGCCTTCCTGGCCTGCCTCTCTCCGGCGCAGTACCGCCACCCCTTCGACGCCGCGGGCAGGCAGACCCTGGGGCGCCACCTGCGCCATATCCTCGATCACTACCAGGCCCTGCTGGAGGGCATCGGCGCCGGGCGCGTCGACTACGAGAGCCGGTCGCGCGACCCTCGCCTGGAGCGCGACCCGCAACAGGCGCTGGCGCGCCTCGCCGAGATCCGCCGTGGCCTGGCGCGCCTCACCGAGCCCTCTGCCACGGGGCTGTCGCTGACCTATCCGGTCGCGGAGGGGAGCGTCAGCCAGTCGCTGGCCACCAGCCTGGCCAGGGAGCTGGCCTTCCTGACCAGCCACACGGTGCACCACATGGCGCTGCTGGGGCTGCTCGCCGAGCGCCTCGGGGTGGTGCTGCCGAAGGATTTCGGCGTCCACCCCTCGACCCTGCGCCATTGGGACCGTGAGGCAGAGGCCCTGTCACGGTCGCTGCCGCTTGGCGCCTGACGGAGCGGGACCTCGCCGCCAGCGCTCGAGGTCCTCGGGGCGGTCGAGGTCCCACACGGTGGCGGGGCAGGCGAGCCGCCAGCCCAGGGTCGCGAGGCGTTCACGGGTATCGGCCATCACCGTCTCGCCGCCCTAGGCGATCTCCGTGAACAGGCTGGGGTGGGCCTGGTGCAGGCCGAGCAGGGCGTAGCCGCCATCCTCGGCGGGCAGGCAGACGGCGTCGTGGGTCGCCAGCGCCGCGGCGCAGCGTTGGAGCAGCGCCGGGGTCAGCGCGGGACAGTCGCTGCCGATCACCATGGCCGGCCCCGGCGTCAGCGCCTGGCGCATGCGCTCGCCGAGGTCCCCCTCGGGCTGTGGGCGCCGGGCGATGCCGTGGCGCGCGAGCCAGACGTGGTGGTGGGCCAGGCCGGTGTCGGCCATGGCGCGCAGCGCGCTCACCCCCCGGTCGTGGCCCGTCTCGGCGAGCGCTCGGGTCAGCGCCTCGGCGAGCGCCGGGTCGAGGGCACCCGGATCCTGGCCGGGGGCGGCTTGGCGGGTCTGGGGCATCGGGTTCCTCGCGGTCGGCAGCGAACTCTGGCGCCTACCATACCGCCATCTGCGGTCGTTTGCCGGTCCGCCGGTGGCCGATGGCGCGACAGGCTGTCGCGCCCGGCGCCGGGGGTTTGCCAGCCCGCTCGCCCGCCGCCTACGCTGATAGCCGACAGACGGCGCGCCGTGCACTGAACCCGGCGGCGCGCCGGGACTCTCACGACATGAGCCTCCGCACCGGGGGCGCCGCTGGATGAACGCCATGCCCCCACGCCTTGCCGCCCTGATCGGGCGCCGCCTGCCGCTATTCGGCCTCGCCTGCCTGGCGCTGGGGCTAGTGCTGCTGGCCGGCCAGGCCGCGGTCCAGGCCCAGCAGGAGGAGCGCACGGCGTTGGTGATGACGGTGGAGGGGGCCATCGGCCCCGCCACCGCCGACTACTTCCGCCGCGGGCTCGCGCGCGCCGCCGAGGCGGACGCCGAGCTGGTGGTGGTGGAGATGGATACCCCCGGTGGCCTGGACGCCGCCATGCGCGACATGATCCGCGACATGCTCGCTTCACCCGTGCCGGTGGCGATCCATGTCACCCCGGCCGGCGCCCGGGCGGCCAGCGCAGGCACCTACCTGCTCTACGCCAGCCATGTCGCCGCCATGGCCCCGGCCACCCACCTCGGCTCGGCCACGCCGGTGCAGCTGGGCGGGGGCGGCCTGCCGGGTCTCGGCGGTGGCGAGGGCGAGGAGGCAGACACCGGCGAGGAGGAGCAGGCGGCCGAGGATCAGCCCCAGGCTCCAGACGGCGAGGCGAGCGACGCGCCCCGCCGCGGCGAGACCGCCATGGAACGCAAGGTGCTCGAGGACGCCGTGGCCTATATCCGCGGCCTGGCCGAGCGTCATGGCCGCAACGCCGACTGGGCCGAGGCGGCGGTGCGCGAGGCGGTCAACCTTACCGCCGAGGCGGCGCTCGAGGCGAACGTCATCGACGTGGTGGCCCGGGACCTCGACGAGCTGCTGGCGAGGATAGACGGGCGCAGGGTGGTGATGGAGGCGGGCGAGCGCACCCTCGCCACCGCGGGGCTCGCCATCGAGCGCTTCGCTCCCGACTGGCGCACCGAGCTGCTGTCGGTGATCACCGACCCCAACGTCGCCTACTTCCTGATGATCATCGGCTTCTACGGGCTGATCTTCGAGCTGGCCAATCCGGGCAGCCTGGTGCCGGGCACCATCGGCATCATCTGCCTGCTGCTGGCGCTGTTCGCCTTCCAGGTGCTGTCGGTGAACTATGCCGGCCTGGCGCTGATCCTGGTGGGGCTGGCGCTGATCGTGGGTGAGGCGCTGATGCCCAGCTTCGGCATCCTCGGTATCGGCGGCATCGCCGCCTTCGTGATCGGATCGGTGATTCTGATGGATGCGGAGAGCCTGAGACTCTCGCTGCCGCTGATCGGCGGCGTGGCGCTGATCGCCTCGGCGCTGATGCTGTGGGTGCTACTGCGCTTCGCCGGCCTGCGTCGGCGGCGCGCCCGCACCGGGCAGGAGGAGCTGATCGGCCACAAGGCCGTGGCGCTGGAGGACTTCTCCGGCAGCGGCCATGTGCGCCTGATGGGCGAGCGCTGGAACGCACGTGCCAGCGAGCCGGTGAGCCGGGGCCAGACGCTGCGGGTCACCGCGGTGGACGGCCTGACCCTGGAGGTGGTGCCGCTGGCGTCATCTGGGTAAAGCAAACGGGGAGACGGCAGCCGCCGTCTCCCGATCGTTCAAGGAGTGGCAACCATGCTGATTTCCTATCTCGTTCCCGTGGTCCTGGTGGTGATGCTGCTCGCCGCCTCGATCCGCATCCTGCCGGAGTACAAGCGTGGGGTGGTGTTCTTCCTGGGGCGCTTCCAGTCGGTGAAGGGACCTGGGCTGATCATCATCATCCCCGGCATCCAGAAGATGGAGGTGGTCGACCTGCGGGTGGTGACCATGGACGTGCCCGAGCAGGACGTGATCTCGCGGGACAACGTCACCGTCAAGGTCAATGCGGTGCTCTACTTCCGGGTGGTGGACCCCGAGAAGGCGATCATCCAGGTAGAGAACTTCACCCAGGCCACCAGCCAGCTGGCCCAGACCACGCTGCGTTCGGTGCTCGGCAAGCACGACCTCGACGAGATGCTCTCCGAACGCGACAAGCTCAACGACGACATCCAGGAGATCATCGATGCCTCGGCGGAGAACTGGGGCATCAAGGTGGCCAACGTCGAGATCAAGCATGTCGACCTCGACGAGAGCATGATCCGCGCCATCGCCCGCCAGGCCGAGGCGGAACGCGAGCGGCGCGCCAAGGTGATCCACGCCGAGGGTGAGCTGCAGGCCTCGCGCAAGCTGGTCGAGGCGGCCAACGTCATGGCCGAGAATTCCGCCGCGCTGCAGCTGCGCTACCTGCAGACCATGAGCGACATGAGCAACAAGAACGCCTCCACCATCGTCTTCCCGCTGCCCATGGACATCATGGAGGCCTTCAAGCACATGCAGGCCTCCGCGGCGAACCGTCCGGCACGGCGTCCTGACGCCGATGGAGGCGGCGGCCCGGCCTGACCCCGTGCCAAGGCGGAGCCGTCATGGCATCCTGAGGCGCCCTGTCCGTCCACGAGGTTGCCTTGACGCCTTCCCCTCTCGGGCGCCGCCAGCAGGGTCTGCTGATGACCGGCGGCGGCGCCCTGATCATTTCCCCCGACGCCCTGCTGATCAAGGTGATCGGCCTGCCCGACGCCGAGATCCTCGTGTGGCGGGGCCTGCTCACCGCGCTGGGCTTCATCGCCATCGTGGTCGCCCGCCACGGGCGCGGGGCGCTCGCCGCCTACCGCCGCTGTGGCTGGACCGGCATCGGCGTGGCGCTGCTTTTCAGCCTCTCCACCTTCGGCTTCGTGCTGGGCAACCAGTACACCCGTGGCGGCAACGTGCTGATGATCCTGGCCGGCGCCCCGCTGATCGCCGCGTTGCTCTCGCGGCTCTTCCTGCATGAGCGCCTGCCCCGGCGCACCTGGCTTTCGATCCTCGCCTGCCTGGTGGGCATCGCGCTGATCGCCCTCGACGACGCGGGGGTCGGCTCCTGGCAGGGCAACGCCTTCGCCCTGCTTGCCGCCACCGCCATGGCGGCCAACTTCACCCTCTGCCGCACCCGCCAGGGCGTCGACATGAGCCCCATGCTGACCCTGGCGGGGCTGATCGTGGCGGCTCTCGCGGCGCTGCATGGCGTCACCGGTCCCGGTCTCACGCTGCCCACCGGCGCCACCCTGGGGTGGCTGCTGCTGCTCTGCCTGGGGCTGCTGCCGCTGGGCTTCACCCTGTTGCAGCGCGGCCCGCTCTACCTGCCCGCTGCCGAGGTGGGGCTGTTGATGCTGCTGGAGGTGGTGGTCGGCACGCTCTGGGTGTGGTGGCTGCTCGGCGAGCGCCCGACGCCGGCCGCCTTCGCCGGTGGCGCCCTGGTGCTCGGCAGCCTGTTGGCGAAGGGGCTGGTGGACCGGCGGGTCGAGCGTCGCCAGCGGGCGCTGGGTGCAGCGCAGCACGAGCCCTGCTAGAATGCCGCGCTCCTGTTACCCGTAGCCTTGGCCCTTCGTCCGATGACTCCCAAGCCCATGAAGACACCCCCGGCAGGGCGGGTCACGCCGCCCTAGCGCATCCTCCTTATCATCCCGCGATGATGCCGTCTTCGGCGCGTCATCGCGCGACGTCATCCTGATGGCCCGGGCGCCCCGGCGCGCCCTCCCGGCTCGTGACTCACGCCCGTTCCCCGTGCGGCCTTTCGGCCACCGCCCCCTCGACGGGGCGGCCGTGACGCATGATCGACAGGTTCCGACGCCTCACGGCCCCTCCATCCCCCTGACCGGACCGCAGCATGTACGAAAAGATGAAACAGAGCTGGTTCTCCAACCTCAAGGGCGACATCCTTTCGGGGATCGTCGTCGCCCTGGCGCTGATCCCTGAGGCCATCGCCTTCTCCATCATCGCCGGGGTCGACCCCAAGGTGGGCCTCTACGCCTCCTTCTCCATGGCGGTGATCATCGCCTTCGCCGGCGGTCGTCCCGGGATGATCTCGGCGGCCACCGGCGCCATGGCGCTGCTGATGGTCACCCTGGTCAAGGAGCACGGCCTTCAGTACCTGCTGGCCGCCACCCTGCTCACCGGCGTGCTGCAAATCCTCGCCGGGTACCTGCGCCTCGCCGACCTGATGCGCTTCGTGTCGCGCTCGGTGGTCACCGGCTTCGTCAACGCCCTGGCGATCCTGATCTTCATGGCCCAGCTGCCGGAACTGACCGGGGTGACCTGGCACGTCTACGCCATGACCGCGGCCGGCCTGGCGATCATCTACGGCTTCCCCTACCTGCCGGTGATCGGCAAGTCGCTGCCGTCGCCGCTGGTCTGCATCCTGGTGCTCACCGCCGTCTATCTGGCCACTGGCATGGAGATCCGCACGGTGGGCGACATGGGCGAGCTGCCCGACAGCCTGCCGGTGTTCCTGTGGCCCGATGTGCCGCTCAACCTCGAGACCCTGATGATCATCCTGCCCTACTCGGTGATGCTCACCGTGGTGGGCCTGCTGGAGTCGATGATGACCGCCACCATCGTCGACGACCTGACCGACACCCCGAGCGACAAGAACCGCGAGTGCAAGGGGCAGGGCCTGGCCAACATCGGCACCGGCCTGATCGGCGGCATGGCGGGCTGCGCGATGATTGGCCAGTCGGTGATCAACATCAAGTCGGGCGGGCGGACGCGGCTCTCCACCCTGGTGGCCGGCGTGGCGCTGCTGCTGATGGTGGTGTTCCTCTCCGACTGGGTCTCGCGGATCCCAATGGCGGCGCTGGTGGCGGTGATGATCATGGTCTCCATCGGCACCTTCAGCTGGGAGTCGATCCGCGACCTCAGGAAGCACCCCATGAGTACCAACCTCGTCATGCTCGCCACCGTGGCGGTGACCGTGGGCACCCACAACCTGGCCATCGGCGTCTTCGTGGGCGTGCTGCTCGCCGCCATGAACTTCGCCAACAAGGTGGGCAATATCCTCTATATCGGCAGCGAGGAGGCCGATGAGGGGCGTCATCGTATCTACCGAGTGGTGGGGCAGGTGTTCTTCGCTTCCTCCGAGCGTTTCGGCAATGCCTTCGACTTCAAGGAGACCGTGGAGAAGGTGACCATCGACCTGTCCCGGGCCCATTTCTGGGACATCACCGCCGTCCAGGCCCTGGACCGAGTGGTGATCAAGTTCCGCCGCGAGGGCACCCGGGTGGAACTGGTCGGCCTCAACGAGGCCAGCGCCACCATCGTCGACCGCTACGCGGTGCACGACGATCCCGAGGCGGTGGAGAAGCTGATGGGCGGCCATTGACGGCCACCACGATCAGGGAGAACGTGACACCATGACCCGACACGCCAGCATCAGGACGAGACGATGACAGAACAGGTAATGGCCGCCATCGATGGCTCCAGGTTCTCGGAAGGGGTGTGCGACTACGCCGCTTGGGCCAGCCGGGCCCTCGAGGCCCCGCTGACCTTCCTGCACGTGGTGGACAACCATCCCCAGGTCGCCGAGGCCGACCTCTCCGGCAGCATCGGCTTGGGCGCCCGGGAGCACCTGCTGGAGGAGCTCTCCCAGCTCGACGAGCAGCGCGCCAAGGTGGCCCAGGAGCAGGGCCGGATGGTGCTCAAGGCCGCCAGGGAGCGAGCCATCGAGGACGGCGTGGCCGAGCCGGGTACCCGCCAGCGCAACGGCA
Source organism: Halomonas sp. PBN3 (assembly GCF_000475415.1). Taxonomy (NCBI): domain Bacteria; kingdom Pseudomonadati; phylum Pseudomonadota; class Gammaproteobacteria; order Oceanospirillales; family Halomonadaceae; genus Halomonas; species Halomonas sp. PBN3. The sequence continues at coordinate 28,065 of NZ_AXCA01000163.1, forward strand.
CCCTGGTGGAGACCCTGGAGGAGCTGGCCGACGAGATCCGCCTGCTGGTGGTGGGCAAGCGCGGCGAGACCGCCCACCAGGACAGCGGCCACCTGGGCTCCAACCTGGAGCGGGTGGTGCGCAGCCTGCACCGGCCGATCCTGATGGTGCCGCACACCTACCGGCGTCCCGAGCGGGTGATGCTGGCCTTCGACGGCAGCAAGACCACCCGCAAGGGGGTGGAGATGCTGGCCGCAAGCCCGCTCTTCGCGGGCATCCCGGTGCATGTGGTGATCGTCGGCGCCGAGACCGGCGACAACCGCTCCCAGCTCGACTGGGCGCTGAAGACCCTGCGCGACGCCGGCCACGCGGCCGAGGGCGCCATCCGCGCCGGCGAGGTGGAGGCGACCCTGCGCGGCTACCTGGAGGAGCACGGCATCGACCTGCTGGTGATGGGCGCCTACGGCCACTCGCGCATCCGCCACCTGCTGGTGGGCAGCACCACCACCGAGATGCTGCGCCGTGCGAAGGTGCCCGTGCTGCTGCTGCGCTGAGGCGACTCCCTCCCAGATTCGACCCGACGCCCCGGGCGCGAGAGCGCACGGGGCGTCGTCGCCTCCCACGCCTCGTCACGAGAAAACCCCGGCCAGGATGGCCGGGGGCGAGCAGCGCTTCGCTCAGGACGAGGAAACTAGCCTTTCACGCCGCCGGCGGTGAGCCCGCCGATGATCCAGCGCTGGCAGACCAGGAAGGCCACGGTGATGGGCAGGCCCGAGAGCACCGCGGCGGCGGCGAAGTTGCCCCAGCGCTGGTTGTGGTCGGCCAGGTACTGCTGGGCCCCCACGGCGAGCGTCAGCTTGTGCTCGTCGACCAGCAGCACCGAGGCCATGGGGTACTCCATGATGCTCATCACGAAGGCGAGGATGAAGACCACCATCAGGATCGGCACTGACAGCGGCAGCAGGATGTAGCGGAAGGCCTGCCAGGTGCTGGCGCCGTCGACCATGGCGGCCTCCTCCAGGGAACCGTCGATGGATTCGAAGTAGCCCTTGATGGTCCAGATGTGCAGGGCCACCGCCCCCAGCGAGGCGACGATCAGGGCGCCATGGGTGTTGATGCCCAGCCAGGGCACCAGCTGGCCCAGGCGATCGAACAGCGCATAGAGTGCCACCAGCGAGAGCACCGCCGGGAACATCTGGAAGATCAGCATGCCCTTGAGGATCGGCGCCTTGCCGCGGAAGCGCATGCGAGCGAAGGCGTAGGCGCTGGTGGTGGCGAGCGCCAGGATCAGCAGCGACGACACCAGCGCGACCTTCACCGAGTTCCACAGCCACAGCAGCACCGGGAAGGGGGGCTGGACCACGCTGCCGTCGGCCCGCTCCCAGGGGATGCCGAAGGCCAGGGCCCAGTGCTCCAGCGAGAAGCGCTCGGGAATCAGGCTGCCGCTGGCGAAGTTGCCCTCGCGGAAGGAGATCGAGATCACCAGCAGCAGCGGGAAGACGATCAGCGACACGAAGCCGAGCAGCGCCAGGTGGGCGGCAAGCCGCCGGGCACGGATCGAGCGGGGTTGAACCATGGCCATGACGGTATCTCCTTTTCAGACCTTGACCCTGGACAGCCGCAGGTTGAGCAGCGACAGGCCGGCCACCAGCAGGAAGATCAGGGTGGCGATGGCGGCGGCCAGGCCGAAGTTCTGGCCGGCATCCTGGAAGGCGATGCGGTAGGTGTAGCTGACCAGCAGGTCGGTGGTACCCGCCGGCGTGCTGGCGCCGAGGATGTCCGGGTTACCGCCGGTGAGCAGGGCGATCAGGACGAAGTTGTTGAAGTTGAAGGCGAAGGCGGCGATCAGCAGGGGCGTCAGTGGCCTGATGATCAGCGGCAGGGTGATCCGGAACAGGTTGGTGAGCGGACCGCCGCCGTCCACCGCCGAGGCCTCGAAGAGGTCCCGCGGGATCGACTGGATCAGCCCCATGCACAGCAGCAGCATGTAGGGGTAGCCGAGCCAGGTGTTGACCACCAGCAGCATCGTGCGGGCCAGCCAGGGGTCGGTGAACCACTCCGGGCGAATGCCGAACAGGCTGTCGAGGATCATGTTCACCTCGCCGAAGTGCTGGTTGAACATCCCCTTGAAGATCAGGATCGAGATGAAGGCGGGTACCGCGTAGGGCAGGATCAGCAGCGTGCGGTAGATCGCCTTGCCGCGCAGCTGATCCCACTGCAGCAGGGCGGCCAGCACGAAGCCCACCGCCAGGGTGAACAGCACGGTCAGCCCGGCGAAGGCGAAGGTCCAGACGAAGATCTGCAGGAAGGGGCCGCGGATGTCCGGGTCGGCGAAGATCCGGGTGTAGTTGTCCAGGCCGACCGCCACCGGCCACCCCGGGGTGACGCTCTCGCCGTCGTCGGTGACGAAGAAGCCGATCTGCTGGTCCGGGGTCAGCACCCGATCATCGCGACGATCATAGAGGCTGCCATCGTCCCGGGCCTCGTAGCGGTCGAGCATCGGGGCGAAATGGCGCAGCCCCGCCATGCGCAGCTCGAGGCCCTCGGGGGTGACCAGGCGCAGTCCCTGCAGGGCGCCGCGGGCGGCGATCACCTCGCGCATCGGCAACGGCTCGCCGCTGGGGGGGCGGTCTACCGCCTGCAGGCCCACCCGGCGCGGCTCGGGATTGTCCAGGTTGAGGGGCGGCGTGACGAAGCCCTGGCTCGCCTCGGGAAGGGCATCCTCGGGCGTCCGGTCGCCGCCGTGCAAATAGAGGCGGGCCCGTTCGCCGTCGCGGTAGAGGGCGAAATCGAAGGCGGCGCCCTCGGCCTGGAAGGTGCGCGAGAGCAGTTGATCGCGCACCCGCTCCTCGCTGAGCAGGTTGCTGGAGCTGTAGTTGCTGAAGCTGATACCGATGGTGTAGAGCAGCGGGAAGATCACGAAGACCCCGAGCCCCGCCACCGCGGGAAAGATGTAGCGGTGGCTCATCAGGCTGCGCTTGGTGAAGACCACCGCCAGCGAGCTGCCGAGCACCAGGAACAGCAGGGCGAACATCCACTGGCCGTTGAGATGGAAGGCCAGCACTAGCCACAGCAGGGAGACGACCAGGGCGGCGACCAGGGCACGGCCGGCCCAGCGGCCATAGCGTTCGGTGGGGTGGCGCGAGCGGTGCCGGGGCAGGCCGCGGGAAGCGTTGGTGGTGTACATGGGCATGACCTGTGAAACGAGCCTACAGGACCGCCGGCGGATAACCGCCGGCGGCGCGCGTGGCGTGGGGAAGTGCTTACTGGCGCATGCGGCGGGCGGCGGCGTCCAGCGCCTCCTGGGGCGACTGGCGACCGCTGCCGATGTTCTGCAGGGCCGGCTCCATGGCGGCCCAGAAGGCGCCCATCTCGGGGATGTTGGGCATCGGCAGGCCGATCTCCGCATTGGCCAGGGTGGCGGCGATATTGGGGTCCTCCGCCAGCTCCCGCTGGTAGGCTTCATGGGCCACCGCGCCCAGGGTGCCGTCGCCGTTGAAGGTACGCAGCCCCTCCTCGTCGAGCAGGTAGTTCTCGAGGAATTCGGTGGCCAGGAAGTCGTTGGGCGAGGCGGCGTTGATCATCGCCGTCATCACCCCGAACAGCGGTCGGGCACGCTCGTCGCCCACCCTGGGCAGCAGGGCCACGCCGTAGTCGATCCCGCTGCGCTCCAGGTTGCCCCAGGCCCAGGGCCCGCTGATCATGGTGGCCACCTCGCCGCGATTGAAGCGGGTATCCATCACGCTGTAGTCGGTGCCGCGGGGCACCACGTCCCGCTCGATCAGCTCGCGCAGCAGCTCGGCGCCCTGCAGGGCCCCCGCGTTGTTGACCCCGATGTCGCTGACGTCGAAGCCAGACTCGGTCTGGCGGAAGGGGTAGCCGCCGTTGGCCGCCAGCAGGGTCCAGCCGTAGTAGGGCTCGCTGTAGTCGAAGAGGATCGCCTTCCTGCCCTGCTCGGCCAGCTCGGCATCCAGCGCCATCAGTTCGGCGAAGCTCTCCGGGGCCTCGTCGACGAGCGCCTTGTTGTAGATCAGCCCCAGCGACTCCACGGAGATCGGGTAGCCGTAGGTCTCGCCGTTCCACAGGGTGGCGTCCCAGGTGAAGTCGAAGTAGCGGCCACGGAAGTCGTCGCTCGGGGAGAGCGGCATCAGCAGCCCGCTCTGGGCCCACTCGCCCAGGCGGTCATGGGCCCAGATCACGATATCCGGCCCCTGTCCGCTGCCCGCGGCCTGCTGGAAGCGGTCGGTGAGGTTGTCGGGATGGACGATCTCCACCTCGACCCCGGTGTCGGCGGTGAACCGGCGGCCGACCTCGCGGATGCCCTCCGGCCCCTTGCTGTCGCCCATCCAGACGGTCAGCTTGTCAGCATCGAAGGCCACGGCGGGCAGGGCGAGGCCGCTCCCCAGGGCGGCGGCCAGCAGCGGGAACAGGAAACCACGGCGTGATGGCGTCATGGGACTGGATCCTCCAGGCTGTTGTTGTGCGGTGGCGCCCCGGGTGGAGCGTCATGACGGAGGCGTCCAGCGTCGCCAATCCCCCGCTCGACGTCCTCCTCCCCGGGGGGGCGCAGGGGTGGCGTACGGGTGGGGCGTAGGGCACGGGGCGAAGGGGGAGAGGGCGAAGGAGAGGAGGCGCGGGGCGGCAGGCCCCGTCGGCTCAGGGGCAGCTGGCGCCGATCACCAGTTCGGTGGGCAGCAGGCTGGGCTCGGCCGGGGCGAGGCCGAGGATGATGCGGGCGGCGGTGCGGCCCTTCTCGGTGCTGTCCTGGCGGATCGTGGTGAGGCGAGGGGCCCGGTACTGCCCCTCGGCGATGCCGTCGAAGCCGGTAATCCGCAGGTCCCCGGGGATGCGCAGGCCGCGCTGCTCGGCCAGGGTGACGGCGGTCAGCGCGATGCGGTCGGACATGCAGAGCAGCAGGTCGGGGCGCTCGTCGTCTGGCGAGTCGAGGATCGCCTCGATCACCGGGGCGCACACCTCGAAGGTGTTCTCCTCGATGTTCCACATCGGCACCCTGGCCGGGTCGATCCCGTGCTCCGCCAGGGCGCGGTGGAAGGCGGTCAGGCGCGAGCGGGTGATGGTCTGATCGGCTCCCAGCAGGGCATGGGCCGGGGTGATGCGGCCGTTGCAGGGCTCGGCGGTGAGGCGCAGGTTGACGATGGCCGGCCGCCGCGGGGGCGTCCGCAGGGCGTGGCGGGCGATGGCGAGGCAGGCGGCCTCGTTGTCGACGTGGACGGTGGGGCGGCCGGCGATGTCGAAGTCCACCGAGACCAGCGAGGCCTGGGCAGGCAGCCGGCCGAGCAGCGAGGGGCTCGGCATCAGGCCGTAGACGATGAAGCCGTCGGCCATGCTCGCCGAGCCCGGGACCTGGCCCTGGGTCTGGCGCGAGGAGAGCAGCAGCAGGGTGTGGCCCTGGGCGTCGAGCACCTCGGCCACCCCCGAGAGGAACTCGCTCGCCACGGCGTCGTTGAGGCTGTAGGTGAGGCTCTCGGCGAGGATCACCGCGATGATCCGCGAGCGCCCGGTGCGCAGGCTGCGCGCCTTGGCATCGGGGCCGTGGTAGCCCAGTCGGCTGGCCTCGCAGAGGATGCGCTCGCGCAGGGCGGGCGAGAGCTGGTCCGGCCGGTTGAAGGCGTTGGAGACGGTGGCGGTGGAGACCCCGAGCTCACGGGCCAGGTCCTTCAAGGTGATGCGGCGCGTTGGTGCGGTCATGGCCTTCCCTGGTCGTTGGCGACCCGCTGACAAGGATACCGACCCTGGCCCGCGGGGGACAGGGCCGGTGCGTGCTCATGCGCCGCTTCAGGCCACGGCTCGGGCCCGGCTGGCCTTCAGGGCGCGATCGTTCGCATCGAACAGGTGCACGTGTTGCGGGTCCGGCACCAGCGCCACCCGCTGCCCCTCCTGCCAGCGGCTGGGCGCCTCGCTGCGATGGATCAGCAGGGTCTCGCCGGCCCTGGGCTCCAGGTAGACGTAGACCTCGTTGCCCAGGTACTCGACGTTGACGATCTCGAAGGCGTTGTCGCCGCTGGCCGCCTCCAGGCGCAGGTGCTCGGGGCGAACGCCCAGGGTCAGCGCCGTGCCGGCGGCATGCTCGCCCGCCGCCTGGGGCAGGCTCAGCTCGCCGATGCCCTCGACCTGCACCCGGCAGCCCGCCTCGGCCTGGCCGGCCAGGCTCGCCGGCATGAAGTTCATGGTCGGCGAGCCGATGAACCCCGCCACGAACTTCGTCGCCGGCCGCTGGTAGAGCTCGTGGGGGCTGCCCACCTGCTCGACGCGTCCGCCGTTGAGCACCACGATCTTGTCGGCCAGGGTCATGGCCTCCACCTGGTCGTGGGTGACATAGATCATGGTCGAGCCCAGGCGGTTGTGCAGCCGGGCGATCTCGTTACGCATCTGCACGCGCAGCGAAGCGTCCAGGTTGGAGAGCGGTTCGTCGAACAGCAGGATGCGCGGCTCGCGGGCCATGGCGCGACCCATGGCCACGCGCTGGCGCTGGCCGCCGGAGAGCGCCTTGGGCTTGCGGTCGAGCAGCTCCTCGAGCTGCAGGATGCGCGCCGTGGCCATCACGCGATCCTCCACCGTCTCCTGGCTGGCCTTGGCCAGCTTGAGGCCGAAGGCCATGTTCTCGTAGACGGTCATGTGCGGGTAGAGGGCGTAGGACTGGAACACCATGCCCACGCCGCGCTCCCGGGGCGGCAGCTCGTTGACCACCGTCTCGCCGATGCTGAGCGTGCCGTCGCTGATCGACTCCAGCCCGGCGATCAGCCGCAGCAGGGTCGACTTGCCGCAGCCGGAGGGGCCGACGAAGACCACGAACTCGCCGTCGCCGATATCCAGGTCCACGTCCTTGATGATATGGGTGCTGCCGAAGACCTTGTTGACCTTGTCGAGGGTGACGCTTGCCATGGGGTGTCTCCTTGCCGGCCCGGGGGTGGGGGCTCGTCCGGGCCGGCCTGTTGTTATGAGTGTGGCTCAGAGGGCGAACCAGGCGGCCTGGTAGGCCGGCAGCCGCAGGGTGTCGCCGTCGAGGGAGGCCGTGAACCCGTGTCCCTCCAGGGCGTGGTCGACCGCCAGCGGCAGCCGGGTCTCCCGGGCCTCGCCGGTCAGGTTGAAGACGCAGAGGAGCCGCTCGTCGCCCTTCTCGCGCCGGAAGCCGAGCAGGTCCTCGCCGATGTCGACCAGGGTGAGGTCGCCATCGACCAGCGCCGGGTGGGCGGTGCGGAACGCCAGCAGACGGCGGGTGGCGTTGAGCACCGACGCGCTGTCGTCCTCCTGCCGCGCCACCGAGAGGGGCAGGTGGCGCGCCTCCACCGGTAGCCAGGGCTCGACGTCCTCGGCGGTGAAACCGCCATTCCCGCTAGGCTCCCAGGGCATGGGGGTGCGGCAGCCGTCGCGACCCTTGAACTCCGGCCACAGCACCTTGCCGTAGGGATCCTGGAGGCGCTCGAAGGGCACCTCCGCCTCCGGCAGGCCCAGCTCCTCGCCCTGGTAGAGGCAGACGCTGCCGCGTAGCGAGAAGAGCATGGCCAGGGCCGCCTTGGGGTAGGCGAGCGGGTCCTCGTCCGCGCCCCAGCGCGTGGCGCTTCTCACCACGTCGTGGTTGGAGAGCGCCCAGCAGGGCCAGGCGTCGCCGGCCAGGCGCTGGAAGCGCTCGATCACTTCGCGTAGATAGGCCGCCGAGTGGGGCGTGTTGAGAAGGTCGAAGGTGTAGGCCATATGCAGCTTGTCGCCGCCCGCGGTGTACTCGGCCATGCGCTCCAGCGGATTGTCGTCGCCGATCTCGCCCACCGTGGTGGTCCCGGGGTACTCGTCCATCAGTGCGCGCAGCTCGCGCAGGAAATCGAGGTTCTCCGGGCGGCTCAGGTCGTAGACGTGGCGCTGCCAGGTGTAGGGGTTGGCCTCCGGGGCGCCCAGGGTCTTGGCCTCCCCCTCGGGGACCGGCGGGTTGTCACGCAGCTCGGCGTCGTGGAAGTAGAAGTTGACGGTGTCCAGGCGGAAGCCGTCCACCCCCAGCTCCAGCCAGAAGCGCATGTTGTCCAGCTGGGCGGCCCTCACCTCCGGGTGGTGGAAGTTGAGGTCCGGCTGGCTGCTCAGGAAGTTGTGCAGGTAGTACTGGCGCCGGCGCGGGTCGAAGGTCCAGGCCGGGCCGCCGAAGATCGACAGCCAGTTGTTGGGCGGTGTCCCGTCCGGCTTCGGGTCGGCCCACACGTACCAGTCGGCCTTGGCATTGTGGCGGTCGGCGCGGCTCTCCTGGAACCAGGGGTGCTGGTCGGAGGTGTGGCTGATCACCTGGTCGATCATCACCTTCAGGCCCAGCGAATGGGCCTTGGCCAGCAGCGCCTTGAAGTCGTCCAGGGTGCCGAACATCGGGTCCACGTCGCGGTAGTCGCTGACGTCGTAGCCGAAGTCCTTCATCGGCGAGGTGAAGAAGGGCGACAGCCAGATCCCGTCCACGTTGAGCGAGGCCACATAGTCGAGCTTCTCGGTGATACCGGCCAGGTCACCGATCCCATCACCATTGGCGTCCATGAAGCTGCGCGGGTAGATCTGGTAGATGACGCCGCCGCGCCACCAGAGGGTATTGTCTTGCATCTTGGATTCCGTGAATGACATGAGAGGCTTACCCCTTGACCGCGCCGGCGGTGAGGCCGGAGACGATACGCCGCTGGAAGATGATCACCAGCACCACCAGGGGCACGGTGACGATCACCGAGGCGGCCATGATCGGGCCCCAGGGCAGCTCGTAGGCGCTGCCGCCGGAGAGCAGGGCGATGGCCACCGGCACGGTGCGCTGGCTGTCAGTGAGGGTGAAGGTCAGGGCGAAGAGGAACTCGTTCCAGGCGGCGATAAAGGCCAGCAGCCCGGTGGTCGCCATGGCCGGCCACATCAGCGGCAGGAACACCTTGGTGATGGTCACCCAGGGGGTGGCCCCGTCCATGATCGCCGCCTCCTCCAGTTCCATGGGCAGCTGCTTCATGAAGGTGGTCAGTACCCAGACCGTGAAGGGCAGGGTGAAGATGGTGTAGCTGAGGATCAGGCCGCCCGGGTTGTTGTAGAGGTTGAGCGCGCGGATCACCTCGAAGAGCCCAGAGAGCACCGCCACCTGGGGGAACATGGAGACGCCGAGGATCACCAGCAGCACCGTGGAGCGGCCGCGGAAGCGGACCCGGCCCAGGGCGTAGGAGGCGGTGATGCCGAGCAGCAGGGCGATAAACACCACACTGGTGGCGACCAGGATCGAGTTGAAGATCGCCTGGATGAAGCTGCGCTGGGTGAATACCTGGACGTAGTTGGCCAGGCTCCAGGTACTGGGCCACAGCTCGACCCGGAAGAGGTCGCCGGACGGCTTGAAGGAGGTGATCACCGCGTAATAAAAGGGGAACACGGCGACGACCACCACCAGGGCCACCAGCCCCCAGAAGCCGACCCGTGCGGCGAGCTTGTTGAACCGGCGCGAGGTCATGCGTCACCTCCCAGGTTGAGTTGCTTGCGGCCCAGGTAGAGATAGGCGATGGTCGCCAGGGCGATGATCAGGAACAGCAGGGTCGAGGCGGCGCTGCCGTAGCCCACGTCCTGGAACTCGACGAGCTGCTGGCGGGCGTAGATCGACATGGACATGGTGCTGGTGGAGTTGGAGGTCAGCACGTAGATGACGTCGAACACCCGCAGGGCGTCGAGCAGGCGGAAGATCACCGCCACCATCAGCGCCGGGGTGATCAGCGGCAGGGTGACCTTGAAGAACACCTTGACCGGATGGATGCCGTCGACCTCGGCGGCCTCGTAGCAGTCCTTGGGCAGCATCTGCATGGCGGCCAGCGCCAGCAGGGCGACGAAGGGGGTGGTCTTCCAGACGTCGACCATGATCACCGCCCACATGGAGTAGCTGGCATCCGCCGTCCAGGCGATGGGGTCGGCGATGAGGCCCAGCGTCATCAGCAGCTCGTTGATGATCCCGAACTGGTCGTTGAGCATCCAGGCCCACATCTGCGCCGAGACGATGGTGGGGATCGCCCAGGGGATCAGCACCGCGGCGCGCACCAGGGTGCGGCCCTTGAACTCGGCGTTGAGGATCAGCGCGACGATCACCCCGAACACCACCTCCAGCGACACCGAGACGATGGCGAAGAAGAAGGTGTTCCACACCGAGCGCCACCAGACGGGGTCGGCGAGCACGCCGTACCAGCGGCCATCGTCCAGGACCAGATAGTTCTCCAGCCCGATGAAGAAGACGTTGCCGAGGTCCGACAGCGAGGCATCGGTGAAGCTGAAGTAGAAGGTGCGGATCAGCGGCCAGCCGGCCACCAGGGCCAGGGTCACCAGCATCGGCGCCAGGAAGGTCCAGGCGGCGCGCACCCGCTGGCGGCGTACCTTGGTGCTGCGGTACTGGCCGGAGAGGGGGCGCGCCGCGGCGGGCGCGCTGTCGTTGACGGTAGAGGTCATGGGAAGGCTCCCGGTTACCAGTTGCGGCGCTTGACGCGCGAGAGCTCGCGCTCGAGGTCGGCCACGGCCTGCTCGCCGCTGCGGCTGCCGGAGAGCACGTCATGGCTGGCGCTGAAGAAGGCGTTGCTGACCCGGCCGTAGGCGTCACCGGTCACCGCCGAGGGGCGAGCCACGGCGTTGACGAAGGTGTCGTAGAGCTCGCCGAAGAAGGGCACGGCCTCCAGCACCTCCTCGTCCTGGTAGAGGGCCTCGAGGGTCGGGTTGTAGGCGCCGGCGATGGCGCGACGCTTCTGCTCGTCATGCCCGGTCAGGAAGGCGACCAGGTCCACGGCCAGTTCGGGATTCTCGCTGTAGCGGGAGACCGCCAGGTTCCAGCCGCCCAGGCCCGCCGCGCTTCTGCTCTCGCCGCCATCGCCGCCCGCCGGCAGCTGGGTCACGCCGACCTTGTCGCGCACCTCGCTGCCCTCGCTCTGGGCCAGGGACCAGGCATAGGGCCAGTTGCGCATGAACACGGCATTGCCGCCCTGGAAGACCCCGCGGGCCTCCTCCTCGGTGTAGTTGAGGACCCCGTCGGGAGCGATGTCGCCGACCCAGCTGGCGGCCAGGTCCAGGGCGGCCGCAGCGCGGGGGTTGTTGATGCTGATCTCGCCGTCGGGCTCCACCACGGTGCCGCCACCGTGGCTCGCCACCCACTCCAGGGCGTTGACGGTCAGACCCTCGTAGGCCCGGCCCTGGAACACGAAGCCGTGCATGCGCTCGTTGCCGGCCTCGCGCTCGGCCGCCTTGATCTCGCGGGCGATCTCGGTGAGCTCGGCCCAGGTCGCGGGTGCCTCGAAGCCGTACTTCTCGAGCAGGTCCTTGCGGTAGTAGAGCACCCCGGCATCGGTGAACCAGGGCATCGCCACCAGGCGGCCATCGACGGTGTTGTTCTCGACGATCGCGCGGAAGTGTCCCTTGCCGGCCTCGTCACCCAGCGCCTCGCGCAGGTCGAGCAGGTGGTTGGCGAGCAGGCCCGGCCAGACCACGTCGATCTGCATCACGTCGATGTCGCTGGAGTTGGCGGAGAGGATCTGCTGGTAGAGCGACAGGCGCTCGGTGGAGGAGTTGGGGGTGGAGACGATATCGACCTCGTGGCCGGTCTTTTCCTCCCAGGCGCGCACGCCCTCCTCGCAGAGGGTCAGCTCGGCGCCGACGGCGCCACAGGAGATGGTCAGGTCCGCCGCCTGGGCGTGGCCGGTGCCGGCCAGCACGGCGGAACCCAGGGCGATGGCGGTGATGAGAGGCGTCTTGAGCATGGGATAATCCTCGTCGGCTTGTTGTTGTGGGGGCTTGCGAGCGGTGAATGGCGTGTCTTAAACGATTAAGTTCGTGGCGACAGTTAAGACCATGGCCCTGGCTCCATCAACCTAGACTTTTGTCGAAGCCTGGCCGCGCGGCCTGGCGGTCCGGCGTGAGCGCCTGCTTACCTCGCCGGCGAAGGGGAGTGAGGGTCTGGTTAAGAGGCCTTCGGCAGGGAGGCGCTGCATTAGACATTGGTCGCGTTCTTCGCTCATGACGTTGAGGGGGGTGGGCTTAAACGATTAAGTTTCGATTGGCTTGTCCAGCCGCCTCCCCCGACTCCCGCCGCGTCGGGCATGTCATGGGACTGAATCGATACAGACCGGGGCCGGCATGGGCGACAGTCCACAACAACAAGGGATGACACCACCATGAACACCGTCATGTTCAAGACCCCCCTCGCCATTGCCATCACCGCCGCCGGCGTGGCGCTGAGTGGCGCCGCCAGCGCCGACAACCACGGGCTGGAGCAGCGCCTGGCCGAGCTCGAGGCGCGTATCGCCGCCGCCGAGCAGCGAGCCGATGCCGCCGAGCAGCGCGCCGAGATCGCCGAAGCCGAGGCCCAGGGGCGGCTCTCCGCCGACGAGGTCGAGGCACGACTGGCCAGGGTCGAGCGCCAGGCCAGCGGCGAGGAGGGCTTCTCCTTCAACGTCTATGCCCGCTCCGGGCTGCTGCTGGGCGAGGATGGCAAGAGCCTGCCGGGCGGGCCCTACGTGACCCCCGCCGGTCCGCTGGGTGGCGCTGTGGGTCGGCTGGGCAACGAGGGGGATACCTATGTCGAGGGCATCTTCAACTACCGGATGCGCTACGACAACGGCGCCCGGGCCCACTACCGGATGATGCTCGCCGACTCGGTCAGCACCAGCAACGACTGGACCGCCGAGGAATCGAACCTCAACGTGCGCCAGGTCTATGCCGAGTTCAGCGACCTGCCGAGCTTCACCGGCGTCTTCGAGAACGCCTCGATCTGGGCCGGCAAGCGCTTCGATCGCGACAACTTCGACATCCACTGGATCGACAGCGACTTCATCTTCCTGGCCGGCACCGGCGCGGGTATCTACGACATGCAGCTGGCCGACAGCTGGACCTCCAACCTGTCGCTCTACGGTCGCAGCTTCAGCGACTTCGACATCATCGGCAGCGAGGACCCGGGCAGCACCGACAGTCTGACCCTCACCTCCAACAACTATGTGGGCAACTGGCAGTTCATGGTCAGCGGCCTCTCCGCCGCCGACAACGACGAACGCGACATCGAGGCGGGCCAGACGGCCGCCGACAGCGGCTTCCACACCATGGTGGCCTACCACGGCGACAGCTTCTTCGGCCTTGCCGAGGGCAACTTCAAGGCGGCGCTGATCCATGGCCAGGGCCTGGGCGCCGAGGCCAAGGTGCTGGGCGCCGACGGCAGCCTCACCGATGACGCCCAGGCGACCCGCCTCGGCCTCTACGGCACCACCTACCTGGCGCCGCGCTGGCGCGTGGCCCCCTCGATCCTCGCGGAGACCAGCCGGGATCGTTACGTGCAGGGCGACAAGTACAACTGGGCGGGCCTCAACGTGCGCCTGGCCAACGAGCTGACCGAGAACTTCGAGATGCAGTACGAGGCCAGCTACCAGTATATGGACCTCGACCAGGGCGCCGGCGGCAACGCCGTGAAGGGAGACTTCGGCAAGTTCACCCTTGCCCCGACCTTCAAGCCCCAGGTGGGTGGCTTCTGGCAGCGCCCGGAGGTCCGCCTCTTTGCCTCCTACACTGACTGGAGCGAGGAGCTGAACGAGTACGGCGGCAGCTTCGGCGAAGACGGCTTCACCGGGGGCCAGTGGAGCTTCGGCGTCCAGACCGAAGTTTGGTTCTGATGGCAGGGGCCCGGCGCCGGCCGGGCCCAGTCGGCTGTTTCGATCCTTGCCCGCGGCCCTGGCCGCGGGCTTTTCGCAGGCCCATCTGATGCCAGGGAGCCGTCATGACGCTGATCCCGAACAAGCTGGCGCCCCCGGCGCTGCCCCTGTCGCTGGTGGCGCGTTCGCGCCTCAACGATCACTTCGTGCTCGACGAGCGGGTCCGCCTGCTGGTGGTCGAGGCGCCTCCCGGCTATGGCAAGAGTACCCTGGTGGCCGAGCGCCTGCCCGCCCTGGAACAGCGTGCCGCCTGGCTGAGGCTGGACAGCCGTGATGACGTGCCGCGGCGTTTCGCCGAGGGCTTCCGGGCCATGCTCGGCGAGCTCGGTGACGCCCCCCTCGCGCCGCTCGAGGAGGGCGCCGCCCTGGACGATGCCATGGAGGCCTGGCTTGCCGCGCTGCCCGCCGTGGCGGCGCCGGCACGGCTGGTGCTCGATGGCTTCGAGCACCTCACCGAGCCCGCGATCCTCGCCGCCCTGGTGACCTGGCTGCGCCACCAGCCGCCCTGGCTGACCCTCACCGTGATCTCTCGCCGCCGCCCGGCCCTGGGGCTGCCGGCGCTGCGGCTGCGCGGCGAACTGGAGGAGATCGGCATGGCCGAGCTGGCCTTCGACCTGGAGGAAGCCCAGACCCTGTGTGCCGAACAGCTGAGCTTCCCGCCGACCCGGGTCAGCCTGGAGCGCGCCCTGCGCCGCACCGGCGGCTGGGTCATGGCGCTCGACTGGCTGATCCAGCGGACCACCACCCGGGCGGGATTCGACCGCCTGGTGGACCGGCTCGATGGCCCGCATCCCGACTTCGTCGCCTGGTTCGATGACCTGATCGATGTCGGCGACCGCGAGCTGCTGCTGCAGCTGGGCGTGCTGGAGCGCTTCTCGCCACCCCTGGTGGCGAGGCTGCTGGAGGGGGATGGCCTCTCCCAGCGGCTCGAGGCCCTGGAGCAGGCCGGCCTGTTCCTGGAGCGTCCCGACCCCGATGATCACTGGCTGCGCCTGCATCCGCTGTTCGCCCGCTACCTGTGCTTTCGTCGCCATGAGCTGAGCCTGTCGCGCCAGCGGGCGCTCCACCGGCGCGCTGGTGAGGCGTGGCTGTCGCTGGGCGAGCCGGCGCTGGCCCTGGCCCAGCTCATCGAGGCCGACGACCCGGAGGCCCTGGCCGCCCAGGTCGAGGCACAGGGGCCCTCCCTGCTGGCTGGGGGGCACTTCTCGCTGCTGGCGCGTGCCCTGGACCGGCTGGGCGATACGCGCCTGGCCGCCGCGCCGAAACTGGCCCTGCTGCAGGGCTGGGTCTCCCATGCCCAGTACCAGTTCGGGCGTACCCGGCGAGTCATCGACTGGATCGAGGCCCAGCTCGAGGCGCCCGAGTGGCAGGCGCTGGCCGCCGAGTTCGCGACCCTGCGCGCCCAGCTGGCCATCAACGAGGGGAACGCCGAGCGCGCTGCCCCGCTGGCCGAGCAGGCGCTGGCGCTGCCGGCGCGCTACCTGGCGGCCACGCCCGCCTCGGCGGCGGCGATACGCGCCGAGGCGCGATTCGTCCAGGGCCACCTCGAGGCCTCGCTCGGGGAGGTGGCCGAGGTGGAGCGCGAGGCCACCCGCATCGGCGACGACCGGCTGCTGCTCTGGTCGCTCTGTCACCAGTCGGAGACCCTGGTCGCCCAGGGTCGGCTGCAGGCCGCCCATGACGTCCAGGAGCGCGCTCTGGCGCATCTCGAGCGCAGCGGCCTGGATCGGCTGCCGGTGGCGGAGTTCCTCTACCGCATCCGCAGCCAGCTGCTGTGGGAGTGGCAGCGCCTGGACGAGTCGGAGCAGGCGGCGCTGGCCGGGATCGCGGTACTCGACCGGCAGGGCAAGCGCTGGACCCTGCAGTGCCACGTCAGCCTCGCCAAGCTCGCGCTCTCCCGCGGCGACCAGGCCCAGTGCGCCGACCACGTGCGGCGCCTGCGCCAGATCCTGGCCGAGGGCGACTACCATGCCGACTGGCAGGCCAATGCCCATGCCACCCTGCTGGCCTGGTGGCAGGCCAACGGTGACCTGGACGCCGTGGCACGCTGGTGGCAGGAGGCGCCCCCCGGCGATCCCGAGGCGGCCACCAACCACTTCGCCCAGTGCAACCTGCGCAACCATGCCCGGGCGCTGACCCTGCTCGGCCGCCATGACGAGGCCGCCGGGCTGCTAGAGGCGCTGCAGCGCCGGGCCGAGTCGCTGGGGCTGGTCACCGACACCAATCGCAACCGGCTCTGCCTGGCGGCCCTGGCCTGGCAGCGCGGGGGGCGTGAGGAGGGCCTCGAGCACCTGCGCGAGGCCCTGGTCCTGGCCACCCGCACGGGACTGACGGGGAGCTTCCTGAGGCTGGGATCGGCCCTGCCCGAGATGCTCACCGAGCTGCTCGCCGGGGACGGGCTGGAGCTGCTGGCTCGCCGCCATGCCGAGCGGCTGCTCGAGCTGGCCCGGCGCCAGCGCGACTTCACCAGCGCGGTGCGGCTGATGCTCGACGAGTCGGTGATCGCCGATATCGTCGCGCGCCCCGACGTTCCCGAGCTGATCCGGGTCTCGCCGTTGACCCGGCGCGAGTGGCAGATCCTCGGGCTGATCCATGCCGGCCTCTCCAACGAACAGATCGCCGACCAGCTGTCGGTGGCGCCCACCACGGTCAAGACGCATATCCGCAGCCTCTACCAGAAGCAGGGCATCCGTCGCCGCGAGGAGGCCGTGGCGCTGGCCGCCGACCTGCTCTCGCGCATTCAGGGGGAGTAACCTCCGCCCCCCGACTACGCCGCCCCCTCCGTCCCCGGGAGGATGTCCGCCTGGCCGCTGCGGCGCACCATGAGCCTGACCCTTGCCATGGCCGGGTTCCGGCGCGTGGCCCACGCATGATGGAGGACAGGACGCATGACACGGATTATGGGTCGGCAGGGCGCCGACTGGTGGCGCGGCGCGGTGATCTACCAGATCTACCCGCGCAGTTTCCAGGACACCAACGGCGACGGCATCGGCGACCTCAAGGGCGTCATCGAGCGCCTCGACTATATCGCCTCCCTGAATGTCGACGCCATCTGGCTGTCGCCCTTCTTCACCTCGCCGATGAAGGACTTCGGCTACGACATCAGCGACTACCGCGGCGTCGACCCCATGTTCGGCAGCCTCGAGGACTTCGACCGCCTGGTGGAGGCGGCCCATGCCCGGGGCCTACGCGTGACCATCGACCAGGTGCTCTCCCACACCTCGGACCAGCACCCCTGGTTCGCCGAGAGCCGCGCCAGCCGCGACAATCCCAAGGCCGACTGGTACGTCTGGGCCGATGCCCGTCCCGACGGCGCGCCGCCCACCAACTGGCAGTCGGTATTCGGCGGCAGCGCCTGGCAGTGGGACACCCGCCGCTGCCAGTACTACCTGCACAACTTCCTGGTCGAGCAGCCGGACCTCAACTTCCGCAACCCGGCGGTGGTGGAGGCGATCCTCGGCGAGGTGCGCTTCTGGCTGGAGCGCGGCGTGGACGGTTTCCGCCTCGATGCCGTCAACTTCTGCACCCATGGCGAGTTGAAAGACAACCCGCCCCGGAAGGAGATCGTCGAGGGCTTTATCGGGGTACGGCCGGACAACCCCTACGGCTTCCAGCTCCACCACCACGACAAGACCCAGCCGGAGAACCTGGCCTTCCTGGAGAAGCTGCGCGCCCTGCTCGACGAGTACCCGGGCACCACCAGCGTCGGTGAGGTGGGCGACGACGACTCCCTCGGCGTGATGGCGGCGTACACCCAGGGCGGCAAGCGCCTGCACATGGCCTACTCCTTCGACCTGCTGGGGGAGCGCCATGACCCGGCCTTCCTGCGTGATACCCTCACCGAGATGGAGGCGCGCATCGGCGACGGCTGGCCCTGCTGGGCGCTGGGCAACCACGACGTGACCCGCTTGGCGAGCCGCTGGAACGCCGAAGGGGATGCGGCGAAGCTGCGCCTCTACCTGGCCTTCCTGCTCACCCAGCGCGGCAGCGTCTGCCTCTACCAGGGCGAGGAGCTGGGCCTGCCGGAGGCGTCCCTGACCTTCGAGCAGCTCGTCGACCCCGCCGGCATCACCTTCTGGCCGGCCTACAAGGGCCGCGACGGTTGCCGCACGCCCCTGCCCTGGGCGTCCCGGGCCGAGCAGGCCGGCTTCTCTGGCGGCGCGCCCTGGCTGCCGATTCCCGAGGCCCACCGGGCCCTGGCGGTGGATCGCCAGGAGGCGGACCCCGAGGCCCTGCTCCACGCCACCCGCGCCTTGCTGGCCTTCCGTCGCGGCCAGCCGGCGCTGGTCAAGGGTGAGGTGCACTATCACCCGATTCGTGACGAGGTGCTCTGCCTGGAACGCCACTACCAGGGCCAGCGCCTGCTGGTGGCCCTGAACTTCAGTGACCAGGCCCGCGAGCTGCCGGCGCCCCGGGCGGCCCAGGCGCTGGACGCCGCCCCCGAGCTGGTCAACGGCACCTGGACCAACGGGCGGCTGCGCCTGCCCCCCTACGGCATCGCCATCGCCAGTTGTTCGACAGAGGAGGATCAGGCATGGGACGTTTGACGCTCAGCGGTATCGGCAAATCCTACGACGGGGTCGAGATCTCCCGGGACATCGACCTGACCATCGAGGATGGCGAGTTCGTGGTCTTCGTCGGCCCCTCCGGCTGCGGCAAGTCGACCCTGCTGCGCATGATCGCCGGGCTCGAGGAGATCACCCGGGGGGAGATGTGCCTGGACGGGGAACGCATCAACGAGGTGCCGCCCCAGGAGCGGGACATCGGCATGGTCTTCCAGTCCTATGCCCTCTACCCGCATATGACGGTGGCCGAGAACATGGCCTTCGGCCTCAAGCTGGCGCGCACCGACAAGGCGGAGATCCGCCGCCGGGTGGAACACGCCGCCGAGATGCTGCACCTCTCCACGCTGCTGGAGCGCAAGCCCAAGGACCTCTCCGGGGGCCAGCGCCAGCGGGTGGCCATCGGCCGGACCCTGGTCAAGGAGCCGGCGGTGTTCCTGTTCGACGAGCCGCTCTCCAACCTGGATGCGGCCCTGCGGGTGGACATGCGGGTGCAGATCGCCGAGCTGCACAAGCGGCTCGAGGCCACCATGATCTACGTCACCCACGACCAGGTGGAGGCGATGACCCTGGCCGACCGCATCGTGCTGCTCTCCCGGGGGCGCATCGCCCAGGTCGGTCCGCCGCTGTCGCTCTACCACTTCCCCCGGACCCGGGAGGTGGCCGAGTTCATCGGCTCGCCGCGCATCAATACCCTGGAGGTGGAGGTGGTCGAGCCGGGCCGGCAGCACACGACCGTGCGCCTGCCCGGCGGCGAGCCGCTGCGGGTGGCGGTGGATGGCCGGGGGCTCGAGCCCGGCGGGCGGGCGACCCTGGGGGTGCGTGCCGAGGACTTCGTGGCCCCCGAGCAGGCCGAGGCGACCCTGTCGGCCCGGCTGACGGTGGCCGAGAAGCTGGGCTACGAGACCCTGGCCCACCTGAGGGTGGCGGGCGTCGAGGGAACCCTGACCCGGCGGCTGGATGGCCTGACCGCCCTAGAGGATGGCCAGGCGGTGCCCCTGGGGCTTGTCGGAGAGCGCTGCCACCTGTTCGGCCCGGACGGCGCGGCCTGTCCGCGCCAGGTGGAGATCCCCGGCGTCAGCCACTAGGGCGGTGGTGCACGGCTGGTGGATCAGCGACATGGCCCGCCGCATAGCGTGCGGCACGGCATCGACGCCGGCCATGCCTTCCGGGATACTCACCCTGCTGCCGGACCATGGCAGCGAGAGAATTCCTCCCACCAGGAGCATGAAGTCCCATGACCATCATCCGTCACGACACCAAGGCGCGCATGAGCCGCGCCGTGATCCACAACGGCATCGCCTACCTGTGCGGCCAGGTGGCCGGCCCCGAGGCGCGCCACGGCGACATCACCGCCCAGACCGAGAGCATGCTCGCCCGCGTCGACGCCCTGCTCGAGGAGGTCGGCAGCGACCGCGAGCACCTGCTCACCGCGACCCTCTACCTGAAGGACGGCCACGACTTCGCCGCCATGAACGCGGTGTGGGACGCCTGGGTACCCAGCGGCCATGCCCCGGCGCGCACCTGCGTCTGCGCCCCCATGCCCGCCGACGAGCTCAGGGTGGAGGTCACCGTCACCGCCGCCGTGAAGGGCGACTGAGCCCCGGTGCATCGCCGCTCCTGTGCCCTCAGCGGGCGCAGGGGTCGTCCAGCAGGGCGCCCTCGCGCGGCCTAAGCCGCCGCGAGAGGGCGTCGACCACGATATTGAGCCCGGCGGTGACCAGCAGCAGGAAGAAGGCGACGTCGAACATCAGGTACTCGAAGCTCCCCTCGATATAGAACCCCAGCGTCGCCACCCCCAGCATCCCCAGGATCGCCGTCTCGCGCAGGATCACCTCGGCGCGGTAGTAGAGCAGTGCCAGCAGCCCCGGGTAGAGCCGCGGCAGCAGTTCGTAGGCGTAGCGGCCCGAGGCCGGCAGCCCCGGCATGCCGGGGGAGAGGCCGTCGGCGTGGCGCGCCACCAGGAAGGCGATCAGCGCGCCGTTGTGCAGCGCCAGGGCGAGCCAAGCGGGCAGCAGCGAGGGGCCCAGCAGCAGCAGGAAGAGGAAGGCCAGCATCAGCTCCGGGGTCGAGCGCAGCACGATCAAGAGGCCCCTGCCGGCGAGGCGTGTCACGGGATTGCCGAAGTGGCGGCAGGCCAGCGGCCATAGCGCCAGGGCCACCGCCAGCGCCCCCACGGTGCCCAGCAGCCCCAGCAGCAGGGTGTTGCCGATGGCCGGGGCCAGCTCCGGGATGTCGGCGAACCATGCGGCCAGGCCCGCCCCATCGCCGGCGAGCAGCGCCGCCGGCCAGATGTCCTGGGAGACGAAGCGCCACAGCAGGCCGCCGTCCACCTCGGGCCAGGGGCCCAGCAGCCAGGCGCCGCCCAGCAGCAGCAGCGGGATCAGCCGCTTGTGGCTCCACCAAGGCAGGGCGGCGATCAGCAGGTAGAAGAGCCACAGCAGGGCGCCGGCCTCATGGTAGCGCCCCTCGCGGAAGGCGGTCTCGAGGTGGAAGCCCAGGGTCGGCAGCCCCACGAAGCCGAGCAGCACGCTGGCGCGCAGCCCGCACTCGAAGCGGTAGCGGGCGTAGGCGACCAGCTGGGTCCAGGCCAGCGGCAGTTCCACGTAGAAGAAGCGCGACAGCCGCCCGCTGCCCGGCGGCAGGGCGTCGCCCGGGGCGCGCGGCACCTGCTCGAGGATCTCGGCGTAGACCTTGGCGAAGATGCCCGCATAGGGGATCGCCAGCGCCGCCAGGGCGGTGAGCGCCGAGAGCCCGAACACCTGCAGGAAGAGCAGCGCCCAGAACAGCTCGTGGATGGCGCGCACGAAGGCGCAACCGGCGCGCACCAGGCGCGAGCGGGCGAACAGCAGCGCCAGCGGTATGCCCAGCACCACCCCGGCCAGGGTGCCCCACAGCGCCACCGCCACGGTGAGGCCGATGGCGGTGAGCGGCGACTCCAGCGAGCCCCAGGCGGGCCAGGCCAGGCCCAGCGCCATGCGGCCCAGTTCCGCCCAGGGATCGCGGGTGTGGATTGCCAGGTCGGCGAAGGGCGCCAGCAGCACCGCCAGGGCCACCAGCCCCAGGGTGTGGCGGGCGAGGCGCAGCCCGGGGGTGGCGCCGCGCCACCAGTGGCGGCCGTGCCCCTGGCGTTCGGCAAGGGAGTGGCTCATGGGCGGGCCCGCGAGCAGGGTAGTGCCTCCGGGCCAGGCGCGGGGGAGGGAGCGGGCTCGGCGTGGGCCGTGTCGGGCGCGGCGTCGGGGTAGAGGGCGTCGAGGTCCGCCAGGCTCAGGTCGGCCGCCGGGGCGTCCAGCACCAGGCGCCCGTCGCGCAGCCCCCAGACGCGGTCGAAGCGCGACAGCGCCAGCTCGCGCTGGTGCAGCGCCACCACGGCGGTGGCGTGGCGGGCGTCGATCAGGTCGAGCAGCCGCCACGCCTGGTGGGGGTCGACGCTGGCCACCGGCTCGTCACCCAAGAAGATTGGCCGCCCCTGGTAGAGGGCGCGGCCGATGGCCACCCGCTGGCGCTGGCCGCCGGAGAGTTGCGCCACCGGGCGGCGTTCCAGTCCTGCCAGGCCGAGCAGGGCACACAGCTCGCCCACCTCCTGCCAGGGGCCGCGCAGCGGGCGCACCAGGTTCCAGAGGTTGGCCAGCGCCGGGCGCTCGGGCAGCCGCCCCATGAAGATGTTGTGGTAGACGGCGAGTTGGGGCACCAGGCCGTGGTGCTGGGGGCACCAGGCGGCCTCGCGCCCCAGGCGGGCACGCAGGGCGGCGAGCAGGGTCGACTTGCCGGCGCCGCTCTGGCCGAGCAGCGCCACCCGCTCCCCCGGGTAGAGGCTGAGGGAGAGCCCTGGCAGCACCACGTGGTCGGCGTGGCCGAGGTCCTCCCCCGCCAGGCACAGAAGCGGCCGGCGGGATGCGGCCCGGCGTTGCTCGCTCTCCATGGCGGGGGTCAGCGCAGCAGCCCGAGGGCTTCCGCGACCTCCTCGATGGGCGCGTAGAGGGCGTTGTCGGCGGGGATGAAGCCCTCGCGGGGGAAGGCGCCCAGCAGCTCGGGGTCCTCCATCTCTAGGAAGGCGGCCTGGACCTCGTCGCCGAAGCCCTCGCCGAAGCGCTCATCGGCGTCGCCGCGGATGGTCCAGTTGTAGTCGGGATACTCGGGGGTGGCCCAGATCACCGAGACCTTGTCGGTATCCACGCGGTCGTCGGCCACCGCGGCGTCCCACACGGTGTAGTTCACTGCCCCCAGGTCCCAGGTGCCGGCCTCCACCAGGGCGATGGTGCGCGAGTGGTCGCCGGAGTAGCCGACCCGGGAGAACAGCGCCTCGGGGTCGGCGTCGTCGAAGCGCTGGCGCAGGAAGTGCTCCGGCATCAGCCGCCCGGAGGTGGAGGTGCGGGCACCGAAGGTGAGGCTCATGCCCTCGATCGCCTCGGGCAACGCATCGGTCCGCTCGAGCCCGGTGGACTCGTGGGCGATGAAGTAGCTCTGGAAGCGGGCGTCCTCGCTGCCCTGGGCGATGGCCCGCGAGCCCGGCACCAGGCGCCGGGCCTGGACGCCGGAGAGGCCACCGAACCAGGCCAGCTGCACCTGGTCGTTGCGGAAGGCGGTCACGGCGGCGCCGTAGGACTTCACCGGCACGTACTCCACCTCGACGCCCAGGCGCTCCTCCAGGTAGTCGGCCACCTTGGCGAAGCGCTCCACCAGGCGCGCCTGGTCCTCGTCGGGAATGGCGGTGAAGCGGAAGGTCTCGGCCGCCGCACCCTGGGCGGCGAGCAGCGGCAGGGCGAGGGCGGCGAGGAGGGCGATCCGGCGCATGGTGTGGCTCCTGGAAGAAGTGAGGTGGCTATTGTTCCCCTCTGGGCCGGGCCTGGCAAGGGCAGGCCCGGCCGACGGCAGAGCGGCGGGTGTTGGTTCGTAAACTTATCAAAAGTAACGGCGAAAATTCGACCAAGGTCGGGTATTGCACGCGATTCAGGCGGCTAGAATGTCGTTATCATTTCAATGTCAGACATGGCCGGTCGTGCGCCGCCCGGCCGGCCCGCCCAAACCGACTCGAAGGAGTCTCCCATGCATGCCCTCACCCTGGCGTCCTTCCTGTTCTTCACGGGACTGGTCGCCTTCATCACCTGGCGCATCACGCGCCGCGACGATCACTCGAGCACCAGCGGCTACTTCCTGGCCGGGCGCACCCTGACCTTCCCGCTGATCGCCGGGTCGCTGCTGATGACCAACCTCTCCACCGAGCAGATGGTGGGCCTCAACGGCGCCGCCTTCGCCGATGGCCTCTCGGTGATGGCCTGGGAGGTGGTGGCGGTGATCGCCCTGGTGGCGCTGGCGCTGTTCTTCCTGCCACGCTTCCTGAGAAGCGGCATCGCCACCCTGCCGCAGCTGCTGGAGATCCGCTTCGACCGCGGCACCCAGCTGATCACCAACGTGATCTTCCTGATCGCCTACGCGGTGATCCTGCTGCCGATCATCCTCTACTCCGGCGCCATGGGGCTGCAGGGGATGCTCGACCTGCAGGGGCTGACCGGCATCCAGTCGCCCACCGTGCTGCTGTGGCTCACGGTCTGGGTGGTGGGCATCATCGGCGCCATCTATGCGCTGTTCGGCGGCCTGCGTACCGTCGCCGTCTCCGACACCCTGAACGGCGTGGGGTTGCTGGTGGGCGGCTTCCTCATCGTTTACTTCGGCCTGCAGGCGGTCAGCGACGGCGGCGGGGTGCTGGAGGGCTGGAGCCTCCTCAAGGAGAGCCACCCGGAGAAGCTCAACTCCATCGGTGGCGCCGAGCAGCAGGTGCCCTTCTTCACCCTGTTCACCGGGGTCTTCCTGATCAACGTCTTCTACTGGACCACCAACCAGCAGATTATCCAGCGTACCTTCGCCGCCAAGAACCTGGCGGAAGGGCAGAAGGGGGTGCTGCTTACCGGCTTCTTCAAGCTGCTCGGGCCGCTCTATCTGGTGCTGCCGGGGATCATCGCCTACCACCTCTATGCCGACCAGGGCGTGCGCGCCGACGAGGCCTACGGCCAGCTGGTGTTCAACGTGCTGCCGCCCTACCTCACCGGCTTCTTCGCCGCGGTGATGGTGGGCGCCATCCTGTCGTCGTTCAACTCGGCACTCAACAGCACCACCACCATCTTCAGCCTCGGCATCTACAAGGGTGTGCTCAACAAGAACGCCAGCGAGGCGCAGGTGGTGAGGTCGGGCAAGGTGTTCGGCTGGATCATGGCCGCCGTCACCATGGTCATCGCGCCGCTGCTGGCCGGCCAGGAGAGCCTGTTCGGCTACCTGCAGAAGATGAACGCCATCTACTTCATTCCGATCCTGGCGGTGGTGGTGGTGGGCCTGCTGAGCCGGCGGGTGCCGCCCATGGCGGCCAAGATCGCCCTGGTGGGTGGCTGTCTGCTGATCGCCGCCGGCTACTTCGTGCCGCCCTTCAACAAGCTGCCGGTGATCATGCACGAGTTCCACTTCGTGGCGCTGGTGTTCGTGCTGCTGGTGGCGATGATGCTGCTGATCGGCAGGCTGCGCCCGCGCGAGACCCCCTGGGTCCACGAGGACGTCCAGGCGGTGGACCTCACCCCCTGGAAGGGCGCCGTGCCGGTGGGTATCGTGCTGGTGCTGCTGGTGGTGATCATCTACGCCGCCTTTGCCGGCGTCTGAGGCCGGCCACCGCCCCGACACGACACCGCCCCGCCGGGTGCCCGGCGGGGCGGTGGCATAAAGGCTGTCGCAGGAAGCATCGCTCAAGGCTTTCCCGGCGCCTTTCGCTATCGCGACATGACTAACGTGAGCCGCTGGGGTAGCGCGTCTCCTTGAGGCTGTCCTTGATCTTCTTGAGGTGGTCGAGGAAGTCCTCGCCGCGGCGCAGGGTCACGCCGGTGGCCAGCACGTCGATCAGCGCCAGCTGGATCATCCGCGAGGTCATCGGCATGAAGTGGTCGGTGTCCTCGTGGGTGGCGACCTCCAGGGTCTCGCTGCACTCCCGGGCCAGCGGCGAGTCCGGGGCGGTGATGCCCAGCACCACGGCGCCGCTCTCCCGGGCCAGCCGGGCGATGTCCACCAGCTCGCGGGTGCGCCCGGTCCACGAGATGATCACCACCACGTCGCCGGTGCGGCAGGTGGAGGCCACCATGCGCTGCATCAGCACGTCGACGTAGGCGGTCACCGGCAGGTTGAAGCGGAAGAACTTGTGCTGGGCATCCTGGGCCACGGCGCCGGAGGCGCCCAGGCCGAAGAAGTGGATCTGCTTGGCCTGGATCAGGTAGTCCACCACCCGCTCGATGCGTTTGGGGTCGGTCTGGCGGCGGGCCTCGTCCAGCGCGGCGATGGTGGCGCCGAAGATCTTCTGGGTATAGTCGGCGGCATCGTCGTCGGGCTCCACCGCCTGGCTGACGTAGGGGGTGCCGCCGGCCAGGCTCTGGGCCAGCTTGATCTTGAAGTCGGGGTAGCCCTTGGCCTCGAAGCTGCGACAGAAGCGGTTGACGGTGGGCTCGCTCACCGAGGCGGCCTGTGCCAGGGTGGCGATGCTCATGCCGGTGGCGGCGGCCGGATCGGCCAGGATGACGTCGGCGACCTTGCGCTCCGAGCGGTTGAGGTCGTTCAGGCGCTGGCGGATGCGGTCGAGCAGGTCGTGACGGGCCATGATGAGGGGATGATCTCCGGGGCGTTGACGAGGGATGTGGTGATTTAACTACATGGTGGCGGCTATCCTAGCCCGGCCGGGGAAGCCAGGCCAGCGTGGCGCCGAGCGCGGGCCATTATTTTGGTAAGTTTACCCAAATAACTTGCGATATCAGGCGAAGGTCAGTATTTTTTTGGTAAGTTAACAATATGGGGGCGCAGATGAGCCAAAGCAACCGCACCGGCCAGACCGCCGGCACCGAGATCGACCTGGCGCTGTTCGGGGCGCTCGGCGACCTGGCCCAGCGCAAGCTGTTCCCGGCGCTCTTCCACCTGGAGCGCGAGGGGCTCCTCGACCCCGCGACCCGCCTGCTCGGCCTGGCGCGCCAGGAGCTTGACGTCGACGCCTTCCGGGCTCGCATCGAGAAGGCGCTCAAGACCTACGTCAAGGCCGAGGAGCTCGAGCGCGAGGCGCTGGCGCGCTTCCTCGCCCGCCTCGACTTCCTGACCCTCGACTTCACGACGCCCGAGGGTTACGCCGCCATCCGCGAGTGGCGCCAGGACGCCGGCCGCCCCATGGTGGTCTACCTCTCGGTGGCGGCGAAGATCTACGGCGACATCTGTCGCCACCTCGAGGCCGGCGGCTGCCTGGACGACGAGAGCCGGGTGGTGGTGGAGAAGCCGATCGGTTACGACCTGGCGTCCTCGGCCGAGATCAACGACGCCATCGGCGCCGTCTTCCCCGAGTCGCGGGTCTATCGCATCGACCACTACCTGGGCAAGGAGACGGTGCAGAACCTGATCGCGCTGCGCTTCGCCAACCCCCTGTTCGGCACCCAGTGGAACCAGAACCACATCTCCCATGTGGAGATCACCGTGGCCGAGAAGGTTGGCATCGAGGGGCGCTGGGGCTACTTCGACGACGCCGGTCAGCTGCGCGACATGGTGCAGAACCACCTGCTGCAGCTGGTCTGCCTGATCGCCATGGACCCGCCCGCCAACCTTGACGCCGACGCCATCCGCGACGAGAAGGTCAAGGTGCTCAAGGCGCTCAAGCCCTTCACCGACGACATGCTGGGACGCGACGTGGTGCGCGGCCAGTACACCGCGGGCACCATCGACGGCAAGTCGGTGCCGGGCTACCTGGAGGAGGAGGGCGCCAACACCGAGAGCCACACCGAGTCCTTCGTGGCCATGAAGACCGGCGTGGCCAACTGGCGCTGGGCCGGGGTGCCCTTCTACCTGCGCACCGGCAAGCGCATGCCGGAGAAGCTCTCGCAGATCGTCATCCACTTCCGCCAGCAGCCCCACTACATCTTCGACCCGGACCAGCGCGACCTGGCCGCCAACAAGCTGGTGATCCGCCTGCAGCCGGAGGAGGGCATCGCCCTGGAGGTGCTGACCAAGGACAGCGGCCTGGACAAGGGCATGCGCCTGCGCCGTGGCCCGCTGCACCTGGACTTCAACAGCGCCTTCCCCAAGACGCGAATTCCGGATGCCTACGAGCGCCTGCTGCTGGAGGTGATGAAGGGGCAGCAGTACCTCTTCGTGCGCCGCGACGAGGTGGAGCACGCCTGGCAGTGGTGCGATAACCTGATCGCCGCCTGGAAGGATCGCGACGAGCCGCCTCGCCGCTATCCCGCCGGCTCCTGGGGCCCGGTCGCCTCCATCGCCATGATCACCCAGGACGGCCGCAGCTGGTACGAGGACTACTGAGATGAGCGACGATTCCCGCAAGCGCCTGGCCGCCCAGCTGGCCGAGGCGGTGGCCGAGGCGCTGCGCGCCGACCTGGCGCGTCACGACCAAGCCCTGCTGGTGCTCTCCGGGGGCTCCACCCCGGTGCCCTTCTTCGCGGCCCTGGCGGCCTGCGAGCTGCCCTGGGCGCGGGTCCAGGTGACGCTCGCCGACGAGCGCTGGGTGGCCGAGGACGCCGCCGACAGCAACGCCCGCCTGGTGCACGAGCACCTGCTCAAGGGCCCTGCCGCCGCCGCCACCTTCGTGCCGCTGACCACCGCCGACCCCACCCCCGAGCAGGGCGCGGCCGCCGTGGCCGAGCGCCTCGCGGCTTTGGCCTGGCCGGCCAGCGCGGTGATCCTGGGCATGGGCGGCGACGGCCACACCGCCTCGCTGTTCCCCGACAGCCGCGAGCTCGCCCTGGCGCTGACCACCGAGGCCGCGGCGGTGGCGGTGCGCACGCCGAGCCAGCCCCAGCCGCGCATCACCCTTTCCGCCGAGCGCCTGCACCAGGCGCGGCGGCACTTCCTTCACATCACCGGCGGCGACAAGCGCGCCGTGCTGGCCCGGGCGCTGGCCGGGGACGACGTCCGCGAGCTGCCGATCCGAGCCTTCCTCGCCTGCCCGCTGGCCACCTACTGGGCCCCCTGAACACCTGGAGACGACGACATGAGCATCGACAAGCAGCTGCCCTCGACCCGCACCACCGAGCTGGACAGCATCTGCCTCAAGGCGGAGGTGATCCCGGTGCTGGCCATCCAGCGCGTCGAGGACGCGGTGCCCCTGGCCACCGCCCTGGTCGAGGGTGGCCTCAGTGTGCTGGAGGTGACCCTGCGCACCGACTGCGCCCTGGAGGCGATCCGCCGCATCAAGGAGGCGCTGCCCCAGGCCAGCATCGGGGTGGGCACCGTGCTGACGCCGGCCCAGTACCGCCAGGCCGAGCAGGCCGGCGCCGACTTCGTGGTTACCCCCGGCACCACCGAGGCGCTGTTCCGCTACGGCGTGGGTAGCCCGGTGCCCATGCTGCCCGGGGTGGCCACCGTCTCCGAGCTGATGACCGGCTGGCAGTACGGCTATCGCCGCTTCAAGTTCTTCCCCGCCGAGGCCAGCGGTGGCGTCAAGGCGCTCAAGGCGTTCGCCGGCCCGTTGCCGGAGGCGCGCTTCTGCCCCACCGGCGGCATCAACCTGGACAACGCCGAGGACTACCTGGCGCTCAAGAACGTGATGTGCGTGGGTGGCTCCTGGCTGACCCCGACGTCGCTGGTCGAGGCGGAGGACTGGAACGGCATCCGCCAGCTGGCCCGCGAGGTGGCCGAGCGCTACCACCACTGAGCGTCGTGTTTCCCGTGTGCTCTCTCGACAGCCAGTCGCTGTCGTCTTTCACCCGGCCCTCGCGGCCGGGTTTTTTTTGGGGCCGTGTCGGCGGACGCCTATGCCAGCCGCAGCGGTGGCTCGGCGAGGCCGGTCACGCCCGTCTCGGCGACGAACAGCGCGCCGGCCAGGGGCTCGGCGGCCAGCGCCTCGGCGGAGAGCCCCTCCCGGGCGGTGGTGATATAGAGGCGTTCGAGGTCGGCCCCGGCGAAGGCGGGGCAGGAGGGCTGTGAAACCGGCAGCCTGACCTCGGCGACCACGCGGCCGTCGTGGTCCAGGCGCACCACCCGACCGGCGCCCCACAGGGCGAGCCAGAGGTGGCCCTCGGCATCCACCACGGCGCCGTCGGGGTTGCCGGGGGTGGCCGAGAAGTCGGCCCAGGGCACCGGGTCGCCCACCGGCCAGCCGTTGCGGTCCAGCGCCCAGCGCATCACCACCCCGGTCGGGGTGTCGGTGAACCAGGCGAACTCGCCTCCCGGCGAGAAGCAGATCGCGTTGGGGATGGTGAGCCCGCTGCGCAGCCTCACCAGCTCGCCGCGGTGCAGGCGGTAGAGGCGGCCGGCGCCGGGCTCGGCGCCCTTGCCCATGCTGGAGAGCCACAGGCTGCCGTGGCGGTCGACCCGGGCGTCGTTGCCGCGCGTGCGCGGGTTGTCGGCCTCGAAGTCGCAGAGGGGGAGCTCGAGCCCGCCCGCCGGATCGAGACGGCTCAGGCGATCCTCGCCTACCAGCAGCAGGCCGCCATCCTCGCAGGGAGCGGCCAGGGAGACCATGCGGTCGAGCTCGTGGTGCCCGGTGGCGCCGGAGGCGACCTCCCGCCAGTGCAGCCGGCGGCCGAGGATGTCGCACCAGGTGAGGCGCCCGCTGGCGGCGTGCCACTGGGGGCCTTCGCCCAGCGTGCAGCGGCTCTCCACGGCGAGTTCGGCCGGGACGCTTACCAGGCTCATGCCTCGCCTCCCGCGGCGCGCCAGGCCGCCACCAGTGCCCGGGCCTGTTCGGCCACCTGCGCCGGCGTCTGGCCGGGCCGGTAGAGGGCGCCACCGAGGCCCGCGCCATCCACCCCGGCGGCGCGCCAGTCGGCGAAGTTCGCCTCGCCGATGCCGCCCACCGCGTAGAGCCGGGTGCCCGCCGGCAACACGGCGCGCACCGCCTGCATCCCGGCGAGCCCCACCTGCACGGCGGGGAAGAGCTTGAGGCCGCTGGCGCCGGCGTCCAGGGCATCGAAGGCCTCGGAGGGGGTGACCACCCCCGGCCAGCTCTCCATGCCCAGGCGCCTGGTCGCCTCGATCACCGCCGGGCGGCAGTTGGGCGAGACGACCAGGCGCCCGCCGGCGGCGTGGACCTCGCGCACCTGGTCGGGGGTCAGCACGGTGCCGGCGCCGACCCGGGCGTGTTCGCCCAGGGCGTCGGACAGGCGGCGGATGCTCTCCAGTGGCTCGGGGGAGTTGAGCGGCACCTCCAGGGTGGTGATGCCGGCGGCGAGTACCGCCTCGCCCACCGCCACCGCCTCCTCGGGGGTGACGCCGCGCAGGATGCCGATCAGGGGCAGGGTCATGGCAAGGTCTCCAGCATGGGAATCAGGCACCCTCGGCGGGGCCGAGGGCATCGTGGGCCAGGCGCAGGCCGGCAAGCACGGCGGCCTCGCCGTCCAGGCAGCGGCTGTCGCGGCCCAGGGCGTCCAGCGCCAGGGCGTAGCGTGCACAGAGCGATGCGCCGCCGATCAGGGTGACCGGGCCGGCCGCGGCGCCGTCCTCGGCGTCGAGGATGCCGGCGAGCTCCAGCCCGATGGTCAGCCCCGAGAGGCGCGCGGCGAGCCGGCTGGCGCGCGCCGGCCCGCGGGGCAGGCCGGGGTCGAGGAGGTCGGCGGCGCGCAGCCCGAAGAGCTTCGCCGAGTAGGCGGCGGGGACCGAGCGGATCTCGCGCACCGCCGCCACGAAGGCGTCGCGGCAGCTAGGGTCGTCGAGGTCATCGTCGCCCTGCGCCAGGGAGTGCTTGAGCACCGACTGGCGGGCGAGCAGGGCGAAGAGCTCGCCGGTGAGGCAGGTGGTGAAGCGGGTGACCGTGCCGGCCTCGAGCCTTGCCCACTTGGCGTGGGTGCCGGGCAGGCAGGCCAGGCCCGCGACGCCGGGTTCGCGGGCCACCAGCCCAGCCAGCTGGGTCTCCTCGCCGCGCATCACGTCGAAGGCGCGCCCGCCCTCGTCGGCGGTCTGGCAGAGGCCCGGCAGCAGCGCCACCGCGAGCCTGGGGTCGGCCACCGCCGGCGCCACCGCGCCCCGGGCGAGAGCCCCCAGGCGGGTCGGCACCGGCAGGTAGGCGGCCTCGCGCCAGCCCTGGCGGGCGCCGGCCATGCCGCAGATGCGCACCGGCACGCGCCGCGTGGCGGGCAGCCAGTCGCCGATCACACGCAGCAGCTCGGCCTCGTAGTCGTCGGGGGCCAGGGCGAGCATGCCGCGCCCGGAGCCGGCGCGGGCCAGCACCTCGCCCCGGGCGTCCATCGCCCAGGCGCGCAGGTTGCTGGAGCCCCAGTCCACCGCGACCCAGGCCAGCCGGCTCTCGACGGCGGCGCTCATGCGCGCCCCCCGTCGACCACCAGCTCCTGGCCCGTCATCATCCGCGATGCCCGGGAGGCCAGGAACAGGCAGGGGCCGACCAGATCCGCCACCGGGATCGCCTCCTTGAGGCACTGCTGGGCCAGGCACTCGGCGAGGTCGGCGTCGTTGACCCACAGCGCCTTCTGGCGTTCGGTCATCACCCAGCCGGGGATCAGGCTGTTGACGCGGATGGCGTCACCGCCGAGCTCCCGAGCCAGCGCCCTGGTCAGCCCCAGGATGGCCGACTTGGCGGCCACGTAGGTGGGGTAGCCGGAGAGGCCCAGCAAGGCGCTGTTGGAGGAGAGGTTGATGATGGCGCCACCCCCCAGTTCGCGCATGTCCGGGGCGACCGCCTGGGCGGTGAAGAAGTGGGGGCGCAGGTTGGTAGCCAGGCTGTCGTCCCACTCCTCGACGCTCCAGTCGTCCAGGCGGTGGCGGGTGTCCTGGGCGGCGTTGTTGACCAGCACGCCGATGGGCCCATGGGCCTGGCGCGCCCGGTCGATGGCGGCGGTCAGCGCCGTCACGTCGCGCACGTCGCAGGCGATGCCCAGCGGGCGGCTGCCATGGGCCGTCGCCATGGCCTCGCAGAAGGCCTCGGCAGGCTCCAGGTCGACGAAGGCCACCCTCGCCCCCTGGGCCAGGAAGCCCTCCACCAGGGCCGCGCCGATGCCGGAGCCGCCGCCGGTGATGAAGACGCTCTGGCCCTTGAGGTCGTGAAATTCGATATCCATCTTGTCCTCCTCCTTCGAAGCGCTGATACAAATAGGCGAGCGAGATGAAGCGCAAGGCGCACGCAGCGCAGAAACCGGAGCCTATGCGGTACTAGGTGAGGCTTTCGAGCAGCGCGCAACGCAGCGATTCGCTCGCGCAGCCATTTGGGCAGCGTTTCCTCACCACTCGGCGATGGAGCCGTCCTGATGCGTCCACACCGGGTTGCGCCAGCGGTGGCCCACCTTGGCGCGCTCCTCGACGAAGGCCTCGTCGATCTCCACGCCCAGCCCCGGCCCCTGGGGGATGGCGCAGAAGCCGTCCTCGATAGCCAGCGCCGACTTGTCCACCAGGTAGTCCAGCACGTCGTTGTCGCGGTTGTAGTGGATGCCCATGCTCTGCTCCTGGATGAAGGCGTTGTGGCAGACCGCATCCAGCTGCAGCGAGGTGGCCAGGGTCAGCGGGCCGAGCGGGCAGTGCGGTGCGAGCGCCACGTCATGGGCCGAGGCCAGGGCGGCGATCTTCATGCCCTCGCTGATGCCGCCGCAGTGGGAGAGGTCGGGCTGGACGATGTCGATCATGCCGTCGGCCAGCAGGTCGCGGAACGCGAAGCGGGTGTGCAGCCGTTCGCCGGTGGCCAGCGGGTAGCCCAGCCCCCCGGCGATCTGTTTGAGGCAGGGCAGATGCTCGGGGGCCACCGGTTCCTCGACGAACATCGGGTGGAAGGGTTCCAGCTCGCGCAGCAGCGCCTTGGCCATGGGGCGGTGCACCCGGCCGTGGAAGTCGATGCCGATGCCCACGTCCGGCCCCACGGCGTCGCGGGCCTCGGCGACCCGGGCCACCGCCTCGTCCACCTTGCGGTGGCTGTCGACGATCTGCAGCTCCGGGGTGCCGTTCATCTTGAAGGCGGTGAAGCCCTGCTCGACCAGCGCGCGGGCGCCTTCGCCCACGTCGCTGGGCCGGTCGCCCCCGGTCCAGGCGTACATGCGCATGCGGTCGCGCACCCTGCCGCCCAGCAGCTGGTGCACCGGCACCCCCAGGTCGCGCCCCTTGAGGTCCCACAGCGCCTGGTCGATGCCGGCGATGGCGCTCATCAGGATCGGGCCGCCGCGGTAGAAGCCGGCGCGATAGAGGGTGTTCCACAGGTGCTCGATGCGGTGCGGGTCCTGGCCGATCAGGTAGTCGGCAAGCTCGTGGACGGCGGCCTCCACGGTGGCGGCGCGGCCCTCGATGACCGGCTCGCCCCAGCCGTAGCAGCCCTCGTCGGTCTCGATCTTGAGGAACAGCCAGCGCGGCGGCACCTGCCAGGTCTTGAGTCGGGTGATCTTCATGGAGGCTCCTGGTGCGTGTCAGGGAGCGGACGCCTCGCGGGCGGCCGCCTGGGCTGTGTGTCATCCTATGAAATGTCTGACATTTAGGCAAGTGCCCCCTTGGTTGCATTCCTGGTACCGGAACGCGAAGGGGCAGGCCGACCGGCCTGCCCCTGACGTGGACGCCTGGTGTCACCCGCGCCTCAGGCGTTGGCGGTCACCGCCACCGGCGCGGCGCCACGCTTGAGCGCCGCATAGCCCAGGCCGGTGACCAGCGAGCCGGCGACGATGGCCGCCAGGTAGAGCAGCACCGGGGTGATGGCGTTGGGGATCAGCAGCACGAAGATGCCGCCGTGGGGCGCCATCAGCTTGGCGCCCACCAGCATGGAGAGCGCGCCGGTGGTCGCGCCGCCCAGCATGCACACCGGAATCACCCGCAGTGGGTCCTTGGCGGCGAAGGGGATGGCGCCCTCGCTGATGAAGCAGAAGCCCAGCACGAAGGAGGCCTTGCCCGCCTCGCGCTCGGGTTCGGAGAACTTCGACCGGGCCACGAAGCTGGCGATGCCCATGCCGATGGCCGGCACCATGCCGGCGGCCATGATCGCCGCCATGGGGCCGTAGGTCTCCGAGGCCAGCAGGCCGACGCCGAAGGTGTAGGCGGCCTTGTTGACCGGCCCGCCCAGGTCAAAGCACATCATCGAGCCGAGCAGGATGCCCAGCAGCACGGCGTTGGTGGAGCCCATGCTCTCGAGGAAGGCGGTCAGCGCGGCGAGGATGCCGGCCACCGGCTCGCCGACCACGTAGATCATGGTGAGGCCGGTCACCAGGCTGGCCACCAGCGGGATGATCAGGATCGGCTTGAGCGACTCGATGCTGGAGGGCAGTCTGACGTGGGTCGCCACCGCCCTGGCCACGTAGCCCGCCAGGAAGCCGGCGAGGATGCCGCCGATGAAGCCGGCGCCGACCTCCGAGGCCAGCATGCCGCCGATCATGCCCGGGGCGATGCCGGGGCGGTCGGCGATGGAGTAGGCGATGTAGCCGGCGAGTACCGGGATCATCAGGGCGAAGGCGGTGCCGCCGCCGATCTGCATCAGCGCCGCGGGCAGGCTGCCCTCCTGCTGGAAGGCCTCGATGCCGAACACGAAGGAGAGCGCGATCAGCAGGCCCCCGGCCACCACCATGGGCAGCATGAAGGAGACCCCGGTGAGCAGGTGCTTGTAGGCCCCGCGCTCCTTGAGGCTCTTCTTCGCCTCGCCCTGGCCCGAGGCGCCGCCGCCGGCGCTTTCCACCTCGGCGTGCTCGAGGGCCGCCTCGAGGGTCGGCCGCGGCTTCTTCAGGGCATTGCCGGTGGAGGTGCGGTAGACCCGCTTGCCGGCGAAGCGGGTGGGATCCACCTCGATGTCGCAGGCCAGGATCACCAGGTCCGCGGCGGCGATCTCCTCCTCGGTGAGCCGGTCCTGGGCGCCCACCGAACCCTGGGTCTCCACGCGGATCTGGTGGCCCAGCGCCTTGCCGGCCTCGGCAAGCGCCTCGGCGGCCATGAAGGTGTGGGCCACGCCGGTGGGGCAGGCGGTGACGGCGACGATTCTCCGGGCGCCGTCGCGTCGGGCGCCGTCGGGCTGGCTGCCGGACGCAGCGGACGCAGTGGGCGCGGCCTGGGCGGCCGGCGCCGCGTCGCCGGGCTCGAAGGGCGCCGCCTCGCGCTCGGCGCGGGCGAGGAAGGCGTCCGGGTCGGGCAGCGCCTGGTCGATGGCGGCCCGGAACAGCCGCTTGCCGGCGAAGCGCCCGGGGTCCGGGACATGGTCGGCGGCGACGATGACCAGCTCGGCGCCGGCGATCTCCTCGGCGGAGGCGGGCCGCACGGGCTCGAGCTCGCCGTGCATCTCGACGCGGGGCGTCCAGCTCAGGCGCCGGGCGGCCTGCTCCAGGCGACGCGCGGCGAGGAAGGTGGTGGCCATGCCACTGGGGCAGGCGGTGACGAGGATGACGTTCATGCGATGGCTCCCCCCGCATCGACGTCGTTGAGACGACGCACGCGGGTCTGTTGTTGGAGGTGGGGGAAGTCGGTGGCGCGGGGGTCGCCCACGCCGACATGGCGGACGGATTCGGCGGAGAGCGCCGTGGCCAGGCGCAGGGTCTGCTCCGCGGTGTGGCCCTCGACCACGCCGTGGAGCAGGGCGGCGAGCAGGGTGTCGCCGGCGCCCACGGTGCTGGCCACCGCCAGGCGCGGCGGCACCGCCTGCCAGGCGCCGCGGCTGCTTACCCACAGCACCCCGTCGGGCCCGGCGGAGAGCAGCGCCTCCTCCACGCCGGCGGCGTAGAGGCGCAGCGCCGCGCGGATCCGGGCCTCGGGCGAGGTCAGCGCCTGGCCGGCCCACTCGGCCAGCTCCTGCTCGTTGGGCTTGACCCCGGTGGGGCGTGCCGCGATGGCGCGGCCGAGGGCCTCGCCGCTGGTGTCGACCCACACCGGCAGGCCCGCCCCGCGCAGCTGCTCGATCAGCGCGGCGAGGCGTTCCGGGGTGACCCCGGGGGGCAGGCTGCCGGCGATCACCACCGCGGCGGGGCGCCGTTCGGCGTTGGCCAGGCGGGCGGCCAGCCAGTCGAGCAGGCGCTGCCAGGCGTCGTCGCCGATGGCGGCGCCGGGGCCGTTGATGTCGGTGACCCGGCCGTAGGCCTCGGAGAGCTTGGCGTTGATGCGGGTCTCGCCGGGCACGCGCAGGAAGGCGTCCTCCACGCCGAGGGCCTCGAAGGCGCGCAGGAAGGGGCCGTCGTTGTCGGCGCCGAGGAAACCCGACACCGTGACCTGGTGGCCGAGGGCGACCAGCACCCGGGCCACGTTGACCCCCTTGCCGGCCGCCGTGAGGTGGGTCTCGCGGGTGCGGTTGACCGTTCCGGGGACAAGCCGCTCCAGGCTCACCGAGAGGTCCAGCGCCGGATTGAGGGTGAGGGTTAGGAGGCGGGCCATCAGCGCACCTCCAGGGCGTCGCGCACCGCCTCGGCGGTGGGCTGGGCCAGGGCCAGCTCGGCCAGGGCGCGGGCCTCGGCGAGATCGAATTCGGCGAGGCGCGCCTTGACCAGCGGCACCTGACGGGCGCTCACCGAGAGCTCGTCGACGCCGAGGCCCACCAGCACCGGGATCGCCGCGGCGTCGCTGCCGAGCTCGCCGCACACCCCGACCCACTTGCCGTGGGCGTGGGCGGCCGCCACGGTCATCTCGATCAGCCGGAGCACCGCCGGGTGCAGGCCGTCGGACTGGGCGGAGAGCTCGGGGTGGCCGCGGTCGATGGCCAGGGTGTACTGGGTCAGGTCGTTGGTGCCCACCGAGAAGAAGTCCACCTCGGGGGCCAGGCTCGGGGCCAGCAGTGCCGCGGAGGGCACCTCGATCATCACCCCGAGCTGGACGTCGGTGGCGCGCTCGGCCTCGGGCAGCGACTCGAGCAGGCGGTCGAAGAGGGCGCGGGCGGCGCGGAACTCGCCGATGTCCTTGACCATGGGCAGCATGATGCGCAGCGGGCGGGCCTGTTCAGGACCCCCAGCCGCGGGCGCTCCCGCCATCAGCAGGGCCCTGAGCTGGGTCTCCAGCACCCCCGGGCGGGTCAGCGCCAGGCGGATGCCGCGCAGGCCGAGGAAGGGGTTGTCCTCCTTGGGCACCGGCCAGTAGGGCAGCGGCTTGTCGCCGCCCACGTCGAGGGTGCGCGCCACCAGTGGTCGGCCGTCCAGGGCCTCCATGGCCGCGCGGTACTCGGCGACCTGGGTGGCGAGGTCCGGCATGGCGGCGTGGGCCATAAAGATGAACTCGGTGCGCAGCAGCCCGACCCCCTCGGCGCCGCGCTCCACGGCATCCCGGGCGTGGGCGGTGTTGCCCAGGTTGGCCGCCGCCTCGACGCGGTGGCCGTCGCGGGTCGCGGCGAGGCGGTGACGGGCCTCCCAGGCCGCGGCCTCGCGGCGATGCTGCTCGGCCAGGCGCTGCTCGGCGCTCGCCAGGCGCTCCGCGGAGGGGGCGGCGGTGAAGCGGCCGCGCTCGCCGTCGAGGATCAGCCGGGTGTCGTCGGCGAGCGTCATCACCCGCTCGCCGGCCCCCACCACGGCGGGGATGCCCAGCGCCCGGGCCAGGATGGCGCTGTGGGCGGTGGCGCCGCCGCGGGCGGTGAGCAGGCCGCGCACCCGGCTGGTGTCCAGGCGTGCCACGTCGGAGGGGCCCAGGTCGTCGGCCACCAGGATATAGGGCTCGTCCGGCGGCTCGGGCATCTCGACATGGCACAGGATGCCCAGCACCCGCCGGCCGACGTCGCGCAGGTCGGCGGCGCGCTCGGCGAGCAGGCGGTCGGCGAGCATCTCCTGGGCGTGGGCGGCGGTCTCGATGGCATGCCACCAGGCGGCCTCGGCGGAGGCACCCTCGTCGATGCCCTCGCGGGCGGCCTGGTGCAGCTCGGGGTCGCCGAGCATCTCCTCGTGCATGGAGAGGATCTGGGCCACCTCGCCGCCACGCGCCTGCTGCACCAGGGCCTCGAGCTGGGCCTCGCCCTCGCGCAGGGCGGCCTCGAGGCGCGCCTTCTCGGCGGCGCCATCGGCGGCTCGCTCGGGATACGCGAAGCGCGGGGTGCGCAGCACGAAGGCGGGGGCGATGGCCAGGCCCGGCGAGGCGGCCACCGCACTCTGGGGCGCATCCTCGGGCAGCGGCTCGATCACCGCCTCGGGCTCGGGCAGGTGATGCTCGCGGCTCTCGTCGAAGGGTGCCACCGCCTCGCCGAGACCCTCGGTCACCGCGCGGCAGACCGCCGCCAGGGCC
Source organism: Halomonas sp. PBN3 (assembly GCF_000475415.1). Classification (NCBI taxonomy): domain Bacteria; kingdom Pseudomonadati; phylum Pseudomonadota; class Gammaproteobacteria; order Oceanospirillales; family Halomonadaceae; genus Halomonas; species Halomonas sp. PBN3. The sequence continues at coordinate 66,382 of NZ_AXCA01000163.1, forward strand.
CGGGCGGCGCGCTCGTCGTCGACCGCCTCGTCCACCGAGAACTGCAGCCGTTGGCCGCGTCGGGCGCCCAGGTTGATCACCTTGGTGAGGCTGCTGGCCGACACCGCCTGGCCGCCGCCCTCGACCAGGCGCACGCGGATCGCCACCCCCTGTTCCCGGGCCACCTGGACCAGCTGCTTGGCGGGGCGGGCGTGCAGGCCGTGGGCGTTGAGTACCCGCACCTGGCGGGTCGCGCTTCCGGCGCGCTCCCCGGCCAGGCGGGCCAGCACGGTGGCGGCGTCGGCGCCGGCCAGCTCCGCCGCGCCGCCGTTCTCCAGCAGGCTGGCCAGGCGCTCGAGCAGGCAGCGGTGGGCGTCTCCCTGGGCGGCGAGGCAGGCCACCCCGGCGAGCGCCTCGCCGGCCTCGTGGACGCGGCCCTCGGGGGTGGCGAGCGCCAGTGCCGGCTCGCTCACGTCGTGCTGGCTGGCTACCAGCCACAGCCCCTGGCCCAGCGGGCGCGGGGCCTGGTCGGCCACGGCGGTGACGAAGCCATTGCCCACGCTGCCCGCCTGGCGCAGCCGCGCCGCGGCGGCCAGGGCCAGCTCCCGGGCGTCGCGGGCCGGGAAGCCCAGGCACAGGGTGTCGGCGTCCAGGCGCGCCTCCACCACCGCCTTCGACAGCAGTCCGGCGATCTCGGCACGGGAGTCGGCAGCGGCCAGGCGCTCGGCGATGCCTTCGCGATCCAGCACGTGGGTGAGCTGGCGCAGGATGTCGAGATGCTCGTCGCTCTGGGCGGCGATGGTCACCAGCACATGGACGCGCTGGCCATCGTGCCACTCGATGCCGCGCGGGAACTGCAGCACGCGCACGCCGGTGGCGCGCACGTGTTCGCGGCTCTCCGGGGTGCCGTGGGGGATGGCGATGGCGTTGCCGAGGAAGGTGGAGGACTGCGCCTCGCGGGCGAACAGGCCGTCGCGGTAGGCGGCGGCGGTGAGGCCGGCCTGGTGCAGGGCCTCGGCGGCGCGCTCCAGGGCGTCTCGCCACTCATCGGCCTCGCAGCCGAGCAGGATGTCGTCCTGGGATAGGGTCAGCATGGATGGGTCCTCAGGTTCAGTGAATCGTGTCACCATACTGTAAGGCTGGATCGATTCACCCGGGCTGGCAAGCCCGCGGGACTGCGACATTGGTAGGGGTGGTGGTCGCCCCCGCCGCGGGCCGCTTCGCGTAGAATCGTGTCACTTCCACCACGAGGGGACGCCATGACGCTCGCCGAGATCGCCCGCCTGGCCGGTGTCTCGCGCACCACCGCCAGCTATGTTGTCAACGGCAAGGCCGAGGAGAAGCGCATCAGCCCGGAGACCGTGGCGCGGGTGATGGCCGTGGTCGAGAAGCACCGCTACCGGGTGGACGCCCAGGCGGCGGCGCTGCGCCGCGGCTCGAGCCGCACCCTGGGGCTGATCGTGCCCGACCTGGAGAACGTCAGCTATGCGCGCCTGGCCAAGCGCCTGGAGCGCGGCGCCCGGGAGCAGGGTTACCAGCTGCTGATCGTCGGCTCCGATGACCGTCCGGAGACCGAGCGCGACCTGGCCCTGGCGCTGCGCGCCCAGCGCTGCGAGGTGCTGATCACCGCCAGCAGCCTGCCGCCGGACGACCCCTTCTACGCCGAGCTGATGGCCGATGGCCTGCCGGTGATCGCGGTGGACCGCGGCTTCGACCCGGCGCGCTTCGCCTGCGTGGTGAGCAACGACGGCGAGGCCGCCGAGCGCCTGACCCGTTCGGTTCTGGGGGAAGGGGTGGCGAGCATCGCGTGGCTCGATGCCGTGCCGGCGATCTCCATCACCCGCGAGCGCCGCGCCGGCTTCCACCGCGCCCTGGCGGGCAGCGACGCCGCGCCGCTGATGGTCTGCGGTGAGCGCTATGACCGCGACGAGGGCGCGCGGCTGGCCCGCGAGTTGCTCGACGCCCATGGCCTGCCCGACGCCCTGGTGACGGCCTCCTACACCCTGCTCGACGGCGTCTTCGACGTGCTGCTGGAGCAGGGCGGCCTGCCCCCCGCGCTGCGCCTGGCCACCTTCGGCGACAGCCGCCTGCTCGACTTCCTGCCGCTGCCGGTGAACTCCGCCCTGCAGGACTACGACCGCATCGCCGCCGAGGCGCTGCGCGCCGCCCTGGCCGCCGCCCGCGGCGACTACACCCCGGGCGAGACGGTGATCGCCCGCCGCCTGCGCTGGCGGCGGCCGGAGCGGCAGGCGGTGCGGTAGCGGCGGGCAAAAAGGCTCACAGCGTGATGGTGCGCTCTTGGTGCAGCGAGTCGCGGCAGGCGGCCAGCAGGCGGGCCTGGTCGGCGAGTTCGGCAGGGGCGTCCGGGGCGGGTCCCTCGCCGAGGGCCCAGGCGGAGAAGGCCTCGATCTGGGCCGGGTACTGGTCGCCGAAGACCGGCTCGCGGCGGGTGCGGCCGCGCTCGTCGGTGACGATGATCTCGCCCACGCCGCCCTGCTTGTCGGGGCGGAAGGCGGCTGGCAGCAGCAGGCGGCCGTGGCTGCCGATCACCTCGTAGCGGTTGACCATGGCCTGCTCGAAGCTGGCGCCGAACTCGGCCAGGCGGCCGTCGGCGTAGCGCAGCATGCCGCCCACGCTGGTGTCCACGCCCAGCGCCTCGGGCACTCTTCCCACCACGGTCACCGCCGCGGGCATGCCGAGCAGGCGGCGGATGACGTCCAGCGGGTAGCAGCCGACGTCATGCAGGCTGCCGCCCGCCGACGCCGTCGAGAGGCGGATGTCGTCGGCCTCCAGGTCCAGGGGGAAGGAGAAGAGCCCGCGCACCTGGCGCACCTCGCCGATCTCGCCGCTGGCGAGGATCTCCCCGGCGCGGGCATGCTGGGGATGGTGGCGGTACATGTAGCCCTCCATCAGCGCCACCCCGGCCCTGTCGCAGGCGGCCTGCATGGCGCGGGCCTCCTCGGCGTTGAGGGCCGCGGGCTTCTCGCACAGCACATGCTTGCCGTGGCGGGCCGCCTCGCACACCCAGCGGGCGTGGAGGTGGTTGGGCAGCGGCACGTAAACCGCTTCCACGTCGGGATCCTCCAGCAGGTGGCGGAAACCGTCGTGGGCGCGGGGGATGCCATATTCGGCGGCGACGTCGCCTGCCTTGCCGCTCTCGCTGGCGATGGCAGTCAGCCGCGCGTTGGGCGCGTCCTGGATCGCCGGGATCATCGCCTTGCGGGCGATGCCGGCGGTGCTGAGGATGCCCCACTGGAGCTGGCGCATGGTGACTCTCCCGGGTCGTGGTGTGGCGTCTTGGGGGCGAAGCCGGTGGCGGTCCCGGCTCCCTGCATGTCCTGTCAGCGTAGCCTGGCGAGGTCCTCGCGGGTGGGCAGGGCGGCGTAGGCGCCGGGGCGGGTCACGGCGTGGGCGCCGCAGCGGCAGGCGGTCGCCACGGCGCGGGTGAGCAGCGCCTCGTCGCGGTGCCAGGCGCCGTCGCTGCCGTGCCGGCCCAGGTGGTCGGCGAGCTCGGCCAGCAGCCCGCCGATGAAGGCGTCTCCTCCTGCCGTTGTATCCACCGCCTGCACCCTGGGCGGTGCCACCCGGGTGTCGATCTCAGCGCCCATCAGGCGCACCTCGCCGGGCCCGTCGGTGATGACGATGGCCCTGGCGCCGGCGGCCAGGCGCTCGGCGAGCCAGGCCTTCCGGGGATGGTCGCCACGCAGGTAGTCGAGCTCGTCGGTGGAGAGCTTGAGCAGGTCGGCGGCGTCCAGCAGCCGGGTGACCAGGCCGATGTCCGCCTCGCCCTCGGTCCACAGGTTGTGGCGCAGGTTGGCATCGACGCTGACCAGGCTGCCGGTGCGGCGCGCCATCGCCGCCATGGCCAGGGTGGTCTCGGCGATCGCCGGCTCGGTCAGGCTGTTGCTGCACAGATGAAGGATGGCGGGCGCGGCGAAGACCCCGGCGGGCAGGTGCTCCAGGCGGTAGAGCAGGTCGGCGGCGGGCGGCCGGTAGAAGTCGAAGGTGCGCTCGCCGTCGGCGTCCCGTGAGACGAAAGCCAGCGCCGTGCGTGCCTCGCGGGTACGCACCACGCCCGAGGTGTCGACGCCGTGGGCGGCGAGTTCGGCGGCAAGGAAGTCGCCGAAGTGGTCGTCGCCCAGCATGCCCAGGAAGCGGCTCGGCACGCCGAGCCTCGCGCAGGCCACGGCGACGTTGGCGGGTGCGCCGCCGGCATACGGCGTGAAAGTCTCCGGGGCGTCGCCGGCGGCCTCACCGAGCCGGCTGGAGAGCATGTCGACGAGGGCTTCGCCGAAGGCGATGACGGGCAGCATGGTCACGGGTTCTCATGATGAATGGATGTGGCTCAGGCGTCGCCTGCCAAGGAAAGGGTGGTGCCCAGCAGGTGCTGGGCGCCGGGCACCAGCCACACCGGGTCGAGGCGGGTGTTCGCGGCCTCCACGCAGAGGTAGTGGCGACCGGCCTCGGCCGGGGTGTCTTCCGGCAGGGCGGCGTCGGGGTGCCAGACCACCGCGGAGTCGCTGCCCTGGCGGGCGATGCGCAGGCGCCGGTGGCCGTCGTCCAGCGTCAGCTCGGCGTTGGTGTGGTAGATGCGGTCGAGGGCGCCGCGAACCCCGAGCTCGCCCTGCTGCTCGCGCTCGGCGAAGCCGGCCAGCTTGTCCAGGTAGCGGGCGCCGGCCAGCCCCTCGACGCGACAGCCGTGGACCTCGTTCACCGCGAAGTAGGTGTGCAGGGCGCCGGTGATCTTCACCGGGGTCTCGCCGGTGTGCTCGGTGATCAGCTCCACGTGCAGGCGCCGGGCGTTGGCCTGGATCACCGCCCGCGGGGTGAGCTGGCTGTGCAGCGGCGCCTCGGGGGAGAGGTGCAGCTCCACGCCCTCCTCGTGCTCGTCGACGGCGTCCAGCCGCCACGCCGCCTTGCGCGCCGGGCCGTGCAGCGGGCCCGAGCGGTCCGGGCTCTCGTCGGCGGTGTGCTCGTCGGCGAACCAGGGCCAGCACAGCGGTATGCCGCCGCGGATCGCCCCGGGCAGCGCCTGGGGCGTGGGCGTCACCCACAGCCAGCCCTCGTCGTCACCGGAGGGGCGGTAATGAAGCACCTGGGCGCCCTGGAGCGAGACGGCCAGCTCCCCCCAGGCCTCGTTGGCCAGCCACACCTCGCGGCCGGACCACTCGGCGCGGCGCTGGCCGTCGCTCTCGTCGATCAGGGTTCGCAGGCTGTGTGGAATCATCATTCGACCTCTTGCGTCGATTCATTCGACTTCTGGATTGTGCAGGGCCTCGGCGGCGCCCAGCAGCCCCGGCCAGGGCGCGGTGACCACCTGGATCGGCAGCGCCGCGTTGTAGGCCCGCATGCGCCCCTTGTCGGCGAAGGCCTCGCGGAAGCGGCTCTTCGGCAGCCAGTCGAGCAGCCGCGGCAGGATGCCCCCGCACAGGGTGACGCCGCCGCGGGCGCCGAGGGTCAGCGCCGCGTCGCCGCAGACGTCGCCGAGGATCTTCAGGAAACGCAGCAGGGTATCACGAGCCACGGGGTCCGCGTCGGCGGCGGCGGTGACCTCGGCGGGGCTCGCGTAGGCGGGGTTGGCGCCCTTCAGCGAACAGTGGGCCAGGTAGAGGTCGAGCAGCCCCTGGCCGCAGAGCACGCGCTCCACCGATACCCGCCCGTAGCGGTTGCGGAAGTGGCGCAGCAGGTTCTGCTCGCACTCATCGGTGGGGGCGAAGGTGACATGCCCGCCCTCGCCGGGCAGCGGGATCCAGGCGTGGCGGCCGGGGAAGAGGGTGGCCACGCCGAGCCCGGTGCCGGGCCCGATCACCAGGCGCGCGGCGTGGGAGGCGGGCGTGCCGGGCTGCACCTCGACCAGCTCGTCCTCGCCCAGGTGGGGGACGCCGAGGGCCTGGGCGGTGAAGTCGTTGATGGTCTTGAAGAGTTCAAGCCTCAGCTCCGCCTGCACCGCGGCGCGGGAGAAGACCCAGTGGTTGTTGGTCATCTTGATGCGGTCATCATGCACCGGGCAGGCGAAGGCCAGGCAGGCCTCGCGGGGCGCGCGCTCGCCTACCGCCCCGACCCGGGCCAGGTAGTCGCGCACCGCCTCCACCAGGCCGGGGTAGTCGGCGCAGGGCAGGGTCAGGATGTCGTGGGGCGCGAAGGCGCCCGGGGTCACCAGGGCGAGTCGGGCGTTGGTGCCCCCGATATCGCCGATCAGGGCGGGTCGAATCATCGTCAATGGTTCTCTAGGGCTGCGTCGCTCGAAGCTGTTCCGGCGACAAGCCTGCGAGGGGGCGCTGTGAACCCCTCCCTGGGCGCTACCGACGCCATCCATGGCGTAGGACCCCCTCTGCGGCTTGTCCCCGGCGCTTCTCACTATCTCACATGCCGTGGATCAGACGGCCTCGGCGTGGCTCAGGCGTCCTCGTCGTGGATCTGGCCGGCCTGGCGGGCCAGGTCGTCGGCCTCGAAGCCGCCGAACACCCCGGCGCCTTCCTCGCCGCGCATGGCCAGGTGGCGGAAGCCGGCGAACAGCTCGCGGCCCAGGCCCACGTGGTAGTGATCCAGCTCGGCGACGCGCTTCTCGCGGTCGGCCCAGGTGTGGGCGTCCACCTTCGCCTGGAGGGTGCCGGCGTTGGCATCCAGGCGCACGATGTCGCCGTCGCGCAGCTTGGCGAGCGGCCCGCCGTCGAGGGCTTCCGGGCTGATGTGGATCGCCGCCGGCACCTTGCCGGACGCGCCGGACATGCGCCCGTCGGTGACCAGTGCCACCTTGTGGCCGCGGTCCTGGAGCACGCCCAGGTAGGGCGTCAGCTTGTGCAGCTCGGGCATGCCGTTGGCCTTGGGGCCCTGAAAGCGCACCACGGCGATCACGTCGCGGTCCAGCTCGCCGGCCTCGAAGGCCGCCTTGAGCTCATTCTGGTCCTCGAAGAGCTTGACCGGGGCCTCCACCACGCGATGCTCCTCGGCCACCGCCGAGACCTTGATGACCCCGCGGCCCAGGTTGCCGTCCACCACGGTGAGGCCACCGGTGGGGGCGAAGGGCGTGGCCACGCCGCGCAGCACCTCCTCGTCGAGGCTCCTCTCGGGGCCCTCGCGCCAGGTGAGCTTGCCCTCCTCGAGGAACGGCTCCCGGGTGTAGGCGGTGAGGTCGGTGCCGAACACCGTGGGGATGTCGCCGTGGAGCAGCCCCGCGGCGAGCAGTTCCCGGAACAGCAGGCTCATGCCGCCGGCGGCCTGGAAGTGGTTGATGTCGGCCTGGCCGTTGGGATAGACCCGCATCAGGCTCGGCGTCACCGCGGAGAGGTCGGTGAAGTCCTCCCAGGTAAGGGTGATGCCGGCGGCGGCGGCCATGGCCACCAGGTGCAGGGTGTGGTTGGTGGAGCCGCCGGAGGCGAGCAGGCCGACGATGGCGTTGACGATGGCGCGCTCGTCGATCTGCTTGTAGAAGGGGCGGTAGTCGCCGCCGGGCTCGGTATTGCGGATCGCCTGCTCGGTGGCGAAGCGGGTGAGCGCCTCGCGCATCTCGGTGCCCGGGTTGACGAAGGAGGTGCCCGGCAGGTGCAGGCCCATCATCTCCATCATCAGCTGGTTGGAGTTGGCGGTGCCGTAGAAGGTGCAGGTGCCGGGGCTGTGGTAGGACTGCGACTCCGCCTCGAGCAGCTCCTCGCGGCTCGCCTTGCCCTCGGCGAAGAGCTGGCGGATGCGCGCCTTCTCCTTGTTGGGCAGCCCGCTGGGCATGGGGCCGGCCGGCACGAACATGGCCGGCAGGTGGCCGAAGCGTGCCGCGGCGATGAACAGCCCCGGCACGATCTTGTCGCACACGCCGAGGTAGAGCGCCGCGTCGAACATGTTGTGGGAGAGCCCCACGGCGGTGGCCATGGCGATGACGTCGCGGGAGAACAACGACAGCTCCATGCCCGGCTGGCCCTGGGTGACACCGTCACACATGGCAGGCACGCCGCCTGCGAATTGGGCGGTGGAGCCCATGGCGCGGGCGGCGGCCTTGATGGTCTCGGGAAAGGTTTCGAGCGGCTGGTGGGCCGAGAGCATGTCGTTGTAGGCCGAGATGATGCCGAGGTTGGCGCTGTTCATCAGCTTCAGCGCGTTCTTGTCCTCCACCCCGCAGGCGGCGAAGCCGTGGGCCAGATTGCCGCACGAGAGCTCGCCCCGGTGCACGCCGCGGCGGTGCTGGTCGGCCATGCGCGCCTCGTAGAGGGCGCGGCGCTCGGCGCTGCGCTCGCGGATGCGGCGGGTGACGTCGGCGACGGTGGCGTTGAGGGCGGGGGTGGGACTGGCCATGGGACACCTCGGCGGTTTGTTTTGGTAAGTTTACCAATATAGATTGCGAGCTTTCGCCAATCCTAGCGGAATTGTTGTCCTTTTTGTAGTTTTCTTACCTTGAGGGGCCGCGGCTCACAGCCCCAGCAGGCGTAGCAGCCAGCGCCGGTAGGGCGGGTTGAGCCAGCTTACCGCGCTGCGTCGCGACTGGGCGAAGACGCTGCGCTCCAGGCTGAAGCGACGGAAGCCCGCCTCGCCCTGGTAGGCGCCGATGCCGCTCGCGCCGACCCCGCCGAAGGGCAGGGCGGGCACGGCGTTGTGCCACAGGGTGTCGTTGAACACCACGCCGCCGGAGTGGGTGGTCTGAAGCACCCGGCGGCGCAGGTCGGGGTCGTCGGTGAAGGCATAGAGCGCCAACGGACGCGGCCTGGCGTTGATGTGGGCCAGGGCATGGGCCATGTCGGGCACCCCGATCACCGCGAGCCAGGGGCCGAAGATCTCCTCCTGCATGATCCGCAGGTCGTCGGTGGGGTTGACCACCAGGGTGGGCGGCAGCTTGACCCCGCCGCTGGCAAGCTCGAGCCGCTCGCCGAGCGCTATCACCCGGCAGCCGTGGTCGCGGGCCTCGGCGAGCATCGCCTCGAGGCGCTCGCGCTGTGCCTTCCCCGGCACCGCGCCGTAGTCGCGGCTGGCGCTGCCCTCGGGGTAGAAGCGTGCCACCTGGCGCTCGAGCGCCTTGAGGAAGGGCTCGAGGCGCGAGGCCTCGATCAGCACATGGTCCGGGGCGATGCAGGTGCGCCCGGCGTTGAGCCACTTGCCGAAGGCGATGCGCTCGGCAGCCTTCTCCAGGTCGGCGTCGGCGGCCACCAGGGCCGGGCTCTTGCCGCCGAGCTCCAGGGTGACCGGCGTCAGGTTGGCCGCGGCGGCGCTTGCCACCTCGCGGCCGATGGCCCCGCCGCCGGTGAACAACAGGTGGTCGAAGGGCAGGGCGGCGAAGGCGCGCGCGACCTCGGCGTCGCCCTCCACCACGCATAGCTCCTCGGGGGCGAAGTAGCGCGCCGCGAGCCTGGCCATCAGCGCCGAGGTGGCCGGGGTGTGCTCGCTGGGCTTGATCATCACCCGGTTGCCGGCGGCCAGGGCGTCGATGGCGGGCAGCCAGGCCAGGCTCCAGGGGTAGTTGGAGGGGGCGATGATGCCCACTACCCCCAGTGGCTGAGGGTGGGTGCGTGCGGAGGCCGGCTGGAGCCGCCAGGGCACGGCGGCGCGGCGCGGGCGCATCCAGCGGCGCAGCCGGCGCCGGGCAAAGCGCGCCGCCTGCAGCACCGTGGCGATCTCCGCCAGGCGGGTCTCGACCGCGGGGCGATGGCCGACGTCCGCGTCGATGGCTGCGGCGATCTCGTCGCGGTGGCGGCGGCTCAGGGTGGCCAGCCGCGCCAGGCGCTGGCGGCGCTCGGCCAGGCTGGGATAGGGGGCGGCCGAGAAGGCGCGGCGCTGGGCGTCGAGGCGCGCGGTCAGGGCGCGGGCATCATCCATGCGAGGGTCCTTGAGGCGGTGATGGCAAGGGGTCGCGAGTCTGGGCACAATGTAGGCCCTTCGCCAACGCCTTGTCAGCCGCCGGAGTCGCCATGCCCTCGCTCGTGTCGCAGGAAGTGCCCGCCATCGAGGCGCTGCCCGCCGCCGACTGGAACGCCCTGGTCGACGACGACTCCCCCTTCCTGCGCCATGAGTTCCTGCACGCCCTGGAGGCCAGCGGCGCGGTGGCGCCGGCCACCGGCTGGGTGCCGCGCCACCAGACGCTGTGGCAGGGGCGGCGGCTGGTGGGCGTCATGCCGCTTTACCACAAGTATCACTCCTTCGGTGAATACGTCTTCGACTGGGCCTGGGCCGATGCCTGGGAGCGCGCCGGCGGGCGCTACTACCCCAAGGCGCTCACCGCCGTTCCCTTCACCCCGGCGCCGGGACCGCGGCTGGCCCTGGCGCCGGGCATCGATCCGCTCGCCGCCCGCGAGGCCCTGGCCGCGGCCTGGGAAGACGATCCGGCCCTGCCGAGCTGGCACCTGCTGTTCGCCACGGGCGCCGAGGTGGCCGACTGGCAGGCGGCGCGCCCGGGCCTGCTGGCCCGCCATGGGGTGCAGTTCCAGTGGCGGGACGCCGGCTACGGTGACTTCGAGGGCTTCCTCGCCGCCCTGACCGCCAAGCGGCGCAAGGCGATCCGCCGCGAGCGGCGCCTGGTTGCCGACCAGGGGCTGACCCTGCACCGCCTGGAGGGCGAGGCGATCGACGCCGCGGCCCTCGAACACTTCTTCCGCTGCTACGAGATCACCTACCTCGAGCGCGGCCGCAGCGGTTACCTGAGCCTGGAGTTCTTTCGCCGCCTGCGCGCCACGCTGCCCGAGGCCCTGCTGCTGATCCAGGCGCGCCTCGAGGACAAGCCGGTGGCGGCGGCGCTCTGCCTGCAGGGCGCACGCACCCTCTACGGCCGCTACTGGGGAAGCGAGGTGGTCGCCGACTGCCTGCACTTCGAGGCCTGCTACTACCAGGGCATCGAGCACTGCCTCGAGCGCGGCCTCACCACCTTCGACCCCGGCACCCAGGGCGAGCACAAGCTGTCCCGGGGTTTCGCGCCACGGCTGCTCACCTCGCTGCACCATATCGCCGACCCGCGCCTGCGCGACGCCGTGACCCGCTTCTGCGCCGAGGAGCGCGAGCATGTGCTGGCCTACCGCCGAGCCGCCGAGGCGGCGCTGCCTTTCCGGCGCGGGGCCTAGCCTCTTCGCCGAGCCTGCCGCCGAGATTGGCCCTGCCGGCGGGCCGCTAAGATGGCATAATGCCTGCCATCGTAACGACGCAACGGGAAGGCACCATGCTCAAGGGGTTGGCGCTGGCGCTGACGGTGCTGCTGGCGCTGCTGCAGTACCGGCTATGGCTCGGCCAGGGCGGCATCGAGGAGCTCGCCGAGGTGCGCGAGCGGGTGGCGTCGCTGGAGGCGGCCAACCAGCCGCTGCGCGACCGCAACGCGCGCCTGGCGGCCGAGGTGCTCGACCTCAAGACAGGCCTCGATGCCATCGAGGAGCGGGCACGCAGCGACATCGGCATGGTGCGCACCGACGAGCAGTTCTTCTGGGTGCCCGACGTGGCGGTGGAGGCCGAGCCGGTGGTTAACCCGCTGCCCGCCACCGAGCTGGAGGCGCGCCGATGAGCGCGGAGCCCTGGCTGGTGGTGCCGGCGGCCGGCCGCGGACGACGCATGGGTGCCGACCGCCCCAAGCAGTACCTGACCCTGGCCGGGCGCCCGGTGCTGGCGCACACCCTGGCGCGGCTGCACGCCGCCTTCCCGGCGGCGAGGCTGTGCCTTTGCCTCGACCTCGACGACGCCTGGTTCGACCCGGCCTGGGTGCCCTTCGCCGACTGGCGGCGGGTGGCCGGCGGTGCCGAGCGCGCCGACTCCGTGGCCAATGCCCTGGCGGCTATCGAGGGCGAGGCCCACGCCGACGACCTGGTGCTGGTCCACGACGTGGCGAGGCCCTGTGTGGCGCTCGACGACCTGCGCCGGCTCAAGCAGGCGCTCGACGAAGAGCCGGTGGGCGGGCTGCTGGCCGCCCCGGTGGCGGATACCATGAAGCGCGACGACGGCGCCGGCCGGGTGGCCGCCACCGAGCCCCGCGACGGGCTGTGGCACGCCCTGACGCCCCAGGGGTTCCGCTATGGTCTGCTGGCCCGTGCGCTTGCCGCGGCCGCCGAGGCGGGCGTGGCGGTCACCGATGAGGCCACGGCGATGGAGGCGCTGGGCGAGGCGCCCCTGCTGGTGCCGGGGCGTCGCGACAACCTCAAGATCACCCATCCCGAGGACCTGGCGCTGGCCGGACTGATCCTGGCCGCCCAGGCCTCGGCGCACAACGAGACGGCGCCGGCGGGCGTCGCGGAGAGATGATGCGAATCGGCCATGGCTTCGACGTCCACCGCTTTGGCGAGGGCGACCACCTGATGATCGGCGGTGTCGCCGTGCCCTTCGAGCGCGGCTTCATCGCCCACTCCGACGGCGACGTGCTGTTGCACGCCATCAGCGACGCCCTGCTGGGGGCCTGCGCCTTGGGCGACATCGGCCGCCACTTCCCGGACACCGACCCGGCCTGGAAGGGCGCCGACAGCCGCGACCTGCTGCGCCGCGTGGTGGCCCTGGTGCGCGAGGCTGGCTACCGGGTTGGCAACCTCGATGCCACCCTGATGGCCCAGGCGCCAAAGATGGCCCCCCACGTGGGAGCCATGGCGGCCAACATCGCGGACGACCTGGGGCTGGCGCGCGGTGCGGTCAACGTCAAGGCCACCACCACCGAACGGCTGGGCTTCACCGGCCGCGGCGAGGGGATCGCCGCCGAGGCGGTGGCGCTGCTGCTGCCGGTCGCGGATCGGCAGGGTGAGCCTGCCGGTGAGTGAGGTCGACGTCACACGCGAGCCCGACGCCATCGCCTGGCCCCCGGCCTGGCCGCGGGCGCTGGACGCCGCCTTCGGCCCGCCGCCACCGGGGGAGTACCGGGCGCGCCCCGAGGACTTCCGGGTCGAGGAGGTGCTCGACTTCGCCCCCGAGGGGGAGGGCGAGCACCTGTGGCTGTTCATCGAGAAGCGCGACCTGACCACCGCCATGGCGGTCAAGGCGCTGGCGCGGCTGTGCGAGGTGTCGCCGCGGGCGGTGGGCTACTCGGGCATGAAGGATCGCGTCGCCGTGACCCGCCAGTGGCTCTCGGTCCAGCTGCCGGGGCGCGAGGCGCCGGCGGGCCTCGTTGATGCGCTGGCCGAGCAGGGCATCGGGGTGCTGGAGATGGCCCGCCATCCCCGCAAGCTCAAGCGCGGCGTGCACCGCGCCAACCGCTTCCGGCTGCGGCTCACCGGGCCGGCGGTGGAGTCGCCGGGCTTCACGGCGCGCTGGGAGCGGCTGCTCGAGCGCGGGGTGCCCAACCTCTTCGGTCCCCAGCGCTTCGGTCACGATGGACGCAACCTGCTGCGCGCCCGCGCGCTGCTGGCCCGGGGCTGGCGCAAGCGTGACGACCGCGACGGCATGCTGCTCTCGGCGGCGCGCAGCTTCCTGTTCAACGAGGGGCTCGCCGAGCGCCTGGCCGATGGCAGCTGGGAGACGCTGCTGCCGGGCGAGGTGGCGATCCTCGATGGCACGGCGAGCCAGTTCACCGTCGAGGCGCCGGATGCCGAGCTCGAGGCTCGGGCGGTGCGCCTCGATTTGCACCCCAGCGGCGTGCTGTGGGGCGTGGGGCGCTCGGCGGCGAGCGGCGAGGCGCTGGCCCGCGAGGCCCGCCTGGCCGGCCGCTACCCGGCGCTGTGTGCCGGTCTCGAGCGGGCCGGGGTGCGTCTTGGGCGGCGACCGTTGCGGCTGCGCCTCGCCGAGGCGAGCCTCGAGCTCGGCACCGATGAGCTGTGGCTCACCTTCACGCTGCCTCGCGGGGCCTTCGCCACCGCGGTGCTCAGGGAATTGATCGCGCACCCGACCCTGTGACGGGGCGCCCAGACGAGGAGACGAGATGCGTCGACTGCTGCTCTCCAACGATGATGGCGTGCATGCCCCCGGGCTGCGCGCCCTGCACGATGCCCTGGCGGCGCACGCCAGGCTGCGCGTGGTGGCCCCGGACCGCGACAAGAGCGGGGCCAGCAACTCCCTGACACTGACCCGGCCGCTGGCGCTCTCGGCGCTGGACAACGGCTTCTACAGCGTCGACGGCACCCCGGCGGACTGCGTCTACCTGGGGGTCAACGGCGTCTGGGACGAGAAGCCCGACCTGGTGATCTCCGGCATCAACCACGGCGGCAACCTGGGCGACGACGTGCTCTACTCGGGCACCGTGGCCGCCGCCATGGAGGGACGCAACCTGGGCATGCCGGCCATCGCCATGTCGCTGGTGGGCCACCGCCACTTCGACACCGCCGGCCGGGTGGCGGCGAGCCTGGTGGGCGCCGCGGACCGGCTCTCGCTGCCGCCGCGCAGCCTGCTCAACGTCAACGTGCCCGACCTGCCGTGGAGCGAGATCCAGGGCTTCCGGGTCACCCGCCTGGGCTATCGTGGCCCCGCCGCGCGGCCCCAGGAGGTGCGCGACCCGCGCGGGCGGGTGCGCTGGTGGATCGCCGCCGTGGGCGAGAACGCCGACGACGGCCCCGATAACGACTTCGCCGCCGTGGAGGCGGGCTACGTCTCCATCACCCCGCTGCAGACCGACCTTACCCGGCATGCGGCCATCGCGGACGTCAAGGGCTGGCTGGATGCACTCACCTGAACGGCTGGCCGAGCTGGTGCGCGGCGTGGGGATGACCTCCCAGCGCACCCGTGATCGCATGGTCGAGCGCCTGGCCGCCCAGGGCATCCGCGACCCGCGCGTGAAGGAGACCCTGGCGCGGGAGCCGCGCCACCTCTTCCTGGACGAGGCGCTGGCCCATCGCGCCTACGAGGACACCTCGCTGCCCATCGGCCACGGCCAGACCCTCTCCCAGCCGTGGATCGTGGCGCGCATGACCGAGCTGGTGCTGCAGGAGGCGCCCGAGCGGGTGCTGGAGGTGGGCACCGGCTCCGGCTACCAGACGCTGATCCTGTCGCGGCTGGTGCCGGAACTCTGGTCCATCGAACGAATCAATGCCTTGCACCGGCGTGCCGCCGAGCGGCTGCGCCTGCTGGGGGCACGCAACCTCCACTTACGCCTGGCCGACGGCGGCCACGGCTGGGAGGAGGCGGCCCCCTTCGATGTCATCCTGCTCACCGCCTGCGCCAGCGAACTGCCCACGGCGCTGCTCGCCCAACTCGCCGGGGGGGGTGTGCTGATCACCCCGCTCGCCGACGCCCGCGGCCGCCAGTGGCTGACCCGGGTGCAGCGCCAGGGGGACCAGTTCGAGCGGCGGCGACTGGAGCCGGTGCGCTTCGTGCCGTTGCTGGAAGGCGTCATCCGTTGAAAAGGAGTTCTCTGTTGAAGCGATATCTCGGCCTGGTGATCCGGGGTGCTGGCATGGGCGCCGCCGACGCCGTTCCCGGCGTCTCGGGCGGCACCATCGCCTTCATCACCGGCATCTACGAGGAGCTGATCCACACCATCAAGCGCTTCGGCCCCAGCGCCTTCGGCGCCTGGCGCCGCGGCGGGGTGGCGGGGCTCGTCGCCCACCTCAACCTGGCCTTCCTGGTGCCGCTGCTGGCGGGCATCCTGGTGAGCCTGGTCAGCGTCGCCCACCTGGTGGTGTGGCTCATGGAGGACCACCCGCTGCTGCTCAACGGCTTCTTCTTCGGCCTGGTGCTGGCCTCGGCGCTGGTCGTCAGCCGCCACCCTGCCGACTGGAAGTGGTGGCACGTCGCGCCGCTGGTGGCCGGGCTGCTGCTGGCCTATGGCCTGCCCGCACTGATGCCGCTGGTCAGCGAGCTCGGCAGCCGCGAGACCATGTTGGTGGTGGGCGGGGCCATCGCCATCAGTGCCATGATCCTGCCCGGCGTCTCGGGTAGCTTCCTGCTGCTGACCATGGGGCTCTACGGCACCGTGATGGATGGCATCCGCAGCTTCGACCTGGGGCTGATCGGCCTGTTCGGGGCTGGCTGCGCGGCGGGGCTCTTCGCCTTCTCGCGGTTGCTCTCCTGGCTGCTCGACCGGCACCACACCGCCACCCTGCAGCTGCTGGTGGGCTTCATCGTGGGCTCGCTGCCGGTACTCTGGCCATGGCGAGAACTGGTACGCTACCAGCTCGGCCCCGAAGGACAGATGATTCCGCTGGACTACCGCTACCTGACACCGGGCGACTACGCCCTGCTCACCGGCGATGCCCCCCAGTTGCTGGCCGTGACGGCCCTGGTGCTGGCGGGGGCGGCCACGGTGCTGCTGATCGACCGCGGTGGCCGGCACGCCACCCGGTCGCGTCCGACCGGCGGGGCCACCACACATGGGGCAAGCCCCGATGGGGCGAACAAGGAGGAAGGCTCTGATGCGTAAGGTATTGATGATCTCGGGGCTGGCCCTGGCGATAGCCGGCTGCGCCAGCCAGCAGGAGACCCCCCGGCAGGTACCTGTGCGCGACCTCTCGGCCAGCCGTGCCGACGACGCGGCCAGCCACTACACGGTGGAGCGGGGCGATACCCTCTACGGGATCGCCTGGCGCCACGACATGGACTACCGCGACCTGGCGCGGCTCAACCGCATCGGCCCGCCCTACCACATCGAGCCGGGCCAGCGCCTGGTGCTCGACCCCGAGGCCGCCCGCGGCGAGGCCGGCGCCGACGTCGACGCTGGCAGCGCGGTAGCGGTGGCCACGCCCCTCGGCGGTGCCCAGCCCCAGGACGACGCGGACGACATGGGCTGGCTGCTGCCCAGTGGCGAGACCGAGGCGCGGCGCTCGTCCGGCGAGTCCCTGTCAGGCGACGCGGCCTCCAGCGGCGAGGCGCCGACCGGCACCACCGGTGTCGCGGATGATGGGAGTGACCAGGGCCCGGGCCCGGTTTACTCACCGGACAGCCCCGGCGCCGATGGGACCCTGAGCGAGCGTGACCTGGCCGAGCGCAGCGAGCGTGATGCGGCCACTGAGGCCCCGTCAGCCGATGAGACGGCAGATGCTACCAACCAGGCCCAAGACGTGGCCGATTCCACTGCCGAGCAGGCCCCCGCCCGGGAGCGTGCCGATGAGGCGCCGGTCGACACGGCCGCCGAGACCGATGCCGGCACCGCCGTGGCCGGCGGCACCCAGGGCGCCGATCGCGATTCACGCACCTACACCCCGGTGGCCGAGGTGCCCTGGCAGTGGCCCGCCGACGGCGAGGTGGTGGGGCGTTTCGGCGAGGGTGGCACCATCACCGCCGGCATTGATATCGCCGGGCAAAAGGGGCAACCTGTCAAGGCGGCGGGACCGGGCATCGTGGTCTATGCGGGCAGTGGCGTACGGGGGTACGGCCAGCTGATCCTGCTCAAGCACAACGACCAGTTCCTCAGCGCCTACGCCCATAACGACTCCCTGCGGGTCCGCGAGAACGACGTGGTCGAGGCGGGTGAGGTGATCGCCACCATGGGCGACAGCGATGCCGAGAGCGTCAGGCTCCACTTCGAGGTGCGCAAGGATGGTCAGCCCCAGGACCCACTGGAGTATCTGCCACCACGCTGATGCCTCGCCCCGGTGGGCTCGCCCACCGAGTGTCACACAATAATAATCGGAAGCGCCGATGCTTCTCGGCATCGGCGACAGGACGCAAGCACGGGGTAGCCATCGATGAGCATGCTTGAACGGGACCTTCAGGATGTGGATCTTGACGCGCTCGAGGAGAAGGAAGACGAGATCGTCGATAGCATCGACGACGAGACCCGCGAGGAGGATGAGGCCGCCTTCGAGAAGGCGCTGAATCGCGAGGACCGCTACAGTCACCAGAGCCTCGACGCCACCCAGATCTACCTCAACGAGATCGGTTTCTCGCCGCTGCTCACCCCCGAGGAGGAGGTCTTCTACGGCCGCCTGGCCCAGAAGGGGGATCCGCTGGGCCGTTCGCGGATGATCGAGTCCAACCTGCGCCTGGTGGTCAAGATCGCCCGGCGCTACCTCAACCGTGGCCTGTCGCTGCTCGACCTGATCGAGGAGGGCAACCTCGGCCTGATCCGCGCGGTGGAGAAGTTCGACCCCGAGCGCGGCTTCCGCTTCTCCACCTACGCCACCTGGTGGATCCGCCAGACCATCGAGCGGGCGCTGATGAACCAGACCCGCACGATTCGCCTGCCGATCCACGTGGTCAAGGAACTCAACATCTACCTGCGCGCGGCCCGCGAGCTGACCCAGAAGCTCGACCACGAGGCCACCGCGGAGGAGATCGCCGAACACCTCGACAAGCCGGTGGCGACGGTCAAGAAGATGATGGGGCTCAACGAGCGCATCTCCTCGGTGGACTACCCGGTGGGCGGCGACAGCGACAAGCCGCTGATCGAGACCCTGGCCGACGACAACGAGCTTGGCCCGGAGTCCAGCCTGCTGGATGGCGACGTCAAGCAGCATGTCGACGAGTGGCTCTCCGAGCTCACCGAGAAGCAGCGCGAGGTGGTGGTGCGCCGCTTCGGCCTGCGCTGCCACGAGGCCGCCACCCTGGAGCAGGTGGGCGAGGAGATCGGCCTGACCCGGGAGCGGGTGCGCCAGATCCAGGTCGAGGCCCTCAAGAAGCTGCGTCGGGTGCTGGAGAAGCAGGGCCTCAACCTGGAGGCCATCTTCGAGTAGTGGGTGGAGGATCTTGCTGGACTGCCCCCTTCCTTTAGCGCGATCGCTGGGGAAACCGCCGTCGATACGGCGGTTTCTTCCGTGATTTCGCCGTCCATTCCGATGATAATGCCGGGTTGTTCCGTTCGCTGACCTGGAGTTTGCCATGGCCCGGCCGCTGACCGCCGAGATCGACCTCGACGCCCTGCGCCACAACTACCGTCTCGCCTGCGAGTGCTCGCCCGAGAGCCGCTGTGTCGCCGTGCTCAAGGCCGACGCCTACGGCCACGGCGCGGTGGCCTGCGCCCGTGCCCTGGAGGGGCTCGCCCCGGCCTTCGCCGTGGCCTGCATCGAGGAGGCGGTGACCCTGCGCGAGGCGGGCATCGCCACCCCCATCGTGCTGCTCGAGGGCATCTTCGGCGCCGATGAGCTTGACCAGGTAGACGAACTGGGCCTGTGGATGGCGGTTCACAGCGACTGGCAGCTCGACGCCCTGCTCGCCCATCGCCCCGCGCGCCCCATCCCCGTGTGGCTCAAGGTGGACTCCGGCATGCATCGCCTGGGCTTCCCCCCCGAGCAGGCCGAGGCGGCCTGGCGGCGGCTGCAGGCCGCCCCCGACCACGCCTGCGACCTGCAGCTGATGAGCCACTTCGCCACCGCCGACCTGGTGGAGGAGGCCTACTTCGAGGCGCAGATGGCGTGCCTGACGGCCCTCGCCGAGCGTCTCGACGCCTCGCTGTGCCTGGCCAACTCGCCGGCCACCCTGGCGCGGCCTTCCGCCCACGGTGCCTGGAACCGCCCCGGGGTGATGCTCTACGGCAGCGACCCGCTGGAGGCCGCCAACGCGGCCAGCCGCCGCCTGGCGCCGGTGATGACGCTGCGCTCGGCGATCATCGCCGTGCGTGAGCTGCCCGCCGGCGAGCCGGTGGGCTACGGCGGGCGCTGGGTGACCCCGCGTCCCTCGTGCATCGGCGTGGTGGCCGCCGGCTACGGCGACGGCTATGACCGCCACGCGGTGGATGGCACCCCGGTGCTGGTCGAGGGGCGGCGCACCAGGATCGCCG
Source organism: Halomonas sp. PBN3 (assembly GCF_000475415.1). Taxonomy (NCBI): domain Bacteria; kingdom Pseudomonadati; phylum Pseudomonadota; class Gammaproteobacteria; order Oceanospirillales; family Halomonadaceae; genus Halomonas; species Halomonas sp. PBN3. The sequence goes on from NZ_AXCA01000163.1 coordinate 85,877, forward strand.
GCAAGGTCTCCATGGACATGCTCACCGTGGACCTGACCGATATTCCCGAGGCCGACATCGGCAGCGAGGTGGTGCTGTGGGGGCGGGCGGCCAACGGCGAGGTGCTCTCGGTGGACGAGGTGGCCCGCTACTGCGACACCATCAGCTACACCCTGCTTACCGGGGTGCTGCCGCGGGTGCCGAGGCGCTATCATGGGCAGCCCCGCTAGCTCGACAGGAAGCCCGCATGTCCAGGGACGACGCCTCGACGAACTTCGCCCACCCCCGGTACTGGCCGGTGTGGCTGGCCATCGGCGCCATGCACCTCGCCGCCTGGCTGCCCTGGGGCCTCAAGATCCTGGTCGGCAAGGCGATCGGCCTGGCCGCCTGGCGTTTCGCCGGGCGCCGTCGGCATATCACCGAGACCAACCTGCGGCTCTGCTTCCCCGAACTCGATGAACAGCAGCACCGGGCGCTGGTCAGGGAGACCTTCATCGCCAACGGCATCGGCATCATGGAGACCGCCACCGCCTGGTGCCGTGACCCGGAGCACCTGCGCCACCGCGTCACCTTCAAGGGCCAGGAGCACATGGCCCGGGTGCAGGCCCAAGGGAAGGGCGCCCTGATCATCGGCGTGCACTTCTCGACCCTCGACCTGGGCGGCGCCCTGCACTCGCTGTTCTTCCCTGCCGACGCCGTCTATCGCCCCCACGACAACCCGCTCTTCGAGCGCTTCATGACCCGGGCGCGCAATCGCATCTTCGGCGAGACCATCGACCGCTTCGACCTGCGCGGCGTGGTGCGCCGCATCAAGGCGGGCCATAGTGTCTGGTACTCGCCGGACCAGGACTTCGGGCGCGACGCCAGCGTGTTCGCCCCCTTCTTCGGCATTCCGGCTGCCACGGTGAAGATGACCGCGCGCATCGCCCGCATGACCGGCGCCCCGGTGATGCCGCTGATCTTCCATCGCAACCCGGACAATCGCACCTACACCCTGGAGTACCTGCCGCCGCTGGAGAACTTCCCCAGTGACGACGAGGTGGCCGACGCGGCCAGGGTCAACGCCTTCATCGAGGGCGCCATCCGTCGCCACCCCGAGCAGTACCTGTGGCTGCACCGACGCTTCAAGACCCGCCCCGAGGGCGAACCCGGTTTCTACTGAAGCGGAGCTTCAGTAGAAACCGGGAGCTGTAAGCTATAAGCCGTAAGCCATAAGAAAACCCCACAACCGAGAAGGTTAGTGGGGTTTTCTCTTACAGCTTAAAGCTTACGGCTTCCCGCTCCGGCGAAGCCGGTCAGGCGTCGATCCGCTTGTACTTCATGCGGTGCGGGGTGTCGTCGCCCACGCGCTTCTTGTGGTCCGCCTCGTAATCCGTGTAGTTGCCTTCGAAGAACTCCACGTGGGAGTCGCCCTCGAACGCCAGGATATGGGTGGCGATGCGGTCGAGGAACCAGCGGTCGTGGGAGATCACCATGGCACAGCCGGGGAAGGCCAGCAGCGCCTCCTCGAGGGCCCGCAGGGTCTCGATGTCCAGGTCGTTGGAGGGCTCGTCGAGCAGCAGCACGTTGGCGCCCTGCTTGAGGGTCTGGGCCAGCTGCAGGCGGCCGCGTTCCCCGCCGGAGAGCTCGTTCAGCCGCTTCTGCTGGTCATTGCCCTTGAAGTTGAAGCGCCCCACGTAGGCCCGCGAGGAGACCTCGTAGCCGTTGATGTTGAGGATGTCCTGACCGTCGGAGACCGCCTCCCACACCGTCTGCTTGTCGTCGAGACCGTCACGCAGCTGCTCGACGTAGGCGACATCGACGGTGTCGCCGACCACCACCTCGCCGGCGTCGGGCTGCTCCTTACCGGTGATCAGCTTGAACAGCGTCGACTTGCCCGCGCCGTTGCCGCCGACGATGCCGACGATGGCACCCTTGGGCACGGTGAAGGTCAGGTCCTCGTAGAGGAGCTTGTCATCGAAGGCCTTGGCGACGCCGTGGAACTCGATGACCTTGTCGCCCAGGCGCGGGCCGGGCGGAATGTAGATCTCGTTGGTCTCGTTGCGCTTCTGGAAGTCGCCGGACTGCATCTCCTCGAAGCGGTTGAGGCGCGCCTTGCTCTTGGCCTGGCGGCCCTTGGCGTTGGAACGCACCCACTCGAGCTCGTGCTTGATCGCCTTCTGGCGCGAGGCCTCCTGCTTGGCCTCCTGCTCCAGGCGCTTCTCCTTGGCCTCGAGCCACTGGGAGTAGTTGCCCTCGAAGGGGATGCCCTGGCCGCGGTCGAGCTCGAGGATCCAGCCGGCCACGTTGTCGAGGAAGTAGCGGTCGTGGGTGATCGCCACCACGGTACCGCTGTAGTCGTGCAGGAAGCGCTCCAGCCAGGCCACCGACTCGGCGTCCAGGTGGTTGGTGGGCTCGTCCAGCAGCAGCATGTCGGGGCTCGAGAGCAGCAGCCGGCACAGCGCCACGCGGCGCCGCTCGCCGCCGGAGAGATGACCGACCTGGGCCTCCCAGGGCGGCAGGCGCAGGGCCTCGGCGGCAACCTCCAGCTTGCGCTCCAGGTTGTGGGCGTCGGCGGCCTCGATGATGTTCTCCAGGCGTGCCTGCTCGGCGGCCAGGGCGTCGAAGTCGGCGTCCGGCTCGGCGTAGGCGGCGTAGACGCCGTCGAGCTTCTCCTGGGCCTCCTTGATGCCGGCCAGGGCCTCCTCGACGGTCTCGCGCACGTTCTTGCTGTCGTCGAGCTCGGGCTCCTGGGGCAGGTAGCCGACGTTGATGCCCGGCATCGGGCGCGCCTCGCCCTCGTACTCGGTGTCGACGCCGGCCATGATGCGCAGCAGGGTCGACTTGCCGGCGCCGTTGAGGCCCAGCACGCCGATCTTGGCGCCGGGGAAGAAGGAGAGCGAGATGTCCTTGAGGATCTGCTTCTTGGGGGGCACGACCTTGCCCACCCGATTCATGGTGTAGACGTATTGCGCCATGGAGTTCCACTTGGTTGGGGGGTTGGCTGACCTCGGGATGATAGAGCCCGCAACGGGCAAAGGCCAGCCAGTGGCGGGGGCTACTCCTCTTCGTCCACCGCCCAGTCGTCCTCGATAGCACGCCTCAGGCGGCGCTCCTCTAGCAGTGCCTCGACGCGGCGGCGGGCGCGCAGGGTGTCGGCGCGGCTGGTGGCGCGGGGACGCACGTAGTCGTCGTCGTTCACCGCGTCGGCGAGTTCCTGATCGTCGTCGTATCCGGGATCGAGAAGGGGTTCACGGCCCATGTGGCAATCCTCCCATGGCCAGGGCCCGGAAGTTGCCGGGCCATCACACGATCGCTTCTCGTCCGCCGGTCACGTCACACATGCGAACCCGAAGCGCCCAGGCAGCAAGCTGGCTGCCTGGGCGCTATATATATGCCTTGGGAGTGCAGTGCAAGCCCTCGAGGGCGGTTTTTTCGCGGCGCCGCCGCGGGGCTCACTCCAGGCCGTGCTCGGCCTTGAGCCGCGCCAGCTCCTGCTGGGCCTCGACCCGCTCGGTGACGTCCTTCTGCACCCCGATGTAATAGGTGAGGTTGTCGTCGTCGTCATGCACCGGGGTGATGGAGAGCTCGTTCCAGAACAGGGTGCCGTCCTTGCGGTAGTTGCGCAGCACGGTGCGGCAGGGGCGCCCCACGGCCAGCGCCTTGCGCAGGGTGTCGAGGCCCTCCTGGTCGCGGTCGTCGTTCTGCAGGAAGCGACAGTCCTGGTAGAGGATCTCGTCGGCGCTGTAGCCGGTCAGGCGCTCGAAGCCCTTGTTCACGTAGATCAGGATGTTCTCGTCGCCCTCCTGCTCGGCGACCACGATGCCGTCCTCCGAGGCGTCGACGATGCGCTCGAGCAGGTCGGGACTGATCAGGGGAGATCGTTTCATGCTGGGCGTTCCTGTCGCGGATCCTGTCCTGGCTGCCCGGGGGGAGACGGCGCGCGTGTTGCCGCTAGTGTGCCAGATATCATGGCCAGTGGGCGGCGGGATTTCAACGCGGCACAGGCGCGGGCCTGGCCGGGCCATTCACTCCACCTCGGGCAGGCGGCTGGCGCTGGCGGCGGCGGCCAGCGCCATGCCGGCGAGCACCACCAGCAGCGCGGCACCACCCAGCCACTGGCCCAGGGCGCCCACGGCGCCGCCCAACACCAGCAGCAGCACCCCGGTGAGGGTGTTGGAGAGCGCCACGTAGAGGGCGCGGTTGTCGCTGCCCGCCATGTCCACTACATAGGTCTTGCGCCCCAGGCGCACCCCGGCATGCACGATCACCAGCAGCGCATAGACCAGCGCATAGGGCCATACCGTCTGGGTCCAGCCCCCCGGAAGCCAGGCGACCAGCGCGCCCAGCAGGCAGCAGGCCGCCGCCCCCAGGCCGGCGTCGCGCATCACCCGGCGGCTCGAGGCGTCGGCGCGCTTGCCCCAGACGGGGTTCGCCAGCATGCCGGCGACGCCGGAGACCACGATCAGCACCCCCAAGCCGCCAAGCTCGGTGCCGCTCTGCTGCTGCCCGAGCAGCGCCACCCAAGGCAGCGCCAGGGCGCTGGCCAGCAGCAGGGCGCGGGCGACGTTGAAGTGCAGGAAGGCGCGGTCCTCGCCCAGCAGGCGCAGGCCCAGCTTGATGCTGTCCCAGGCGTTCTCGCCGCCCTCCACCGCGCCCGGGGCCTCGCGGAGTCGCGCCGCGCACAGGGCGTTGAGCGCCCAGCCCAGGGCCGCCACCCCCAGTAGCACCGCCAGGGTCAGCTCGCCGGGGCGGTCCTCGAAGAGCATCAGCACGCCGCCGGCGGCCAGGGTCACGGCGCCCGCCACGCTGCCGCTCCAGCCCATCAGGGTGCCGCGGCGCCGCTTGGCGATGGTCTTGCCCAGCACGTCCTTGGTGGCGATGGAGGAGAGCCCCCGGGCCAGCGACAGCGCCACCAGCACGGCCAGTACCAGGGCGCCGCCCAGCCCCCCGGAACCGGCCAGCGCGAGCAGGGCGAGTGCCGCGGCGGCGGCCGCCTGGAGCAGCCCGCCGGCCACCCATACCCACTTGCGTCGTGGCTTCTGGCGGATGAAGCCGGCCACGAACAGTTGCGGCAGCAGGGCGCCGGCCTCGCGGATCGGCACCAGCAGGCCCACCATCCACAGCGGCGCGCCGATCACCCCCAGCAGCCAGGGCAGCACCAGCCGGGCGCTGGCGAGCTCGTCGGCGAGCTTGTTGCCCAGCGAGGCCACCAGGTGCAGGAAGAAGCTGCGCGGCTGCTCGTCGCACGCCTCGTCGGGGATGTCCCGGCACATCCGGCTGTCCTCATCGCCGGTCAACCATTCGTAGAGGCGGCGCTGACTGATCTCGGGGGCGGCCATGGGGGCTCCTCGCTGGTAGGATGGGTCGCCCATTGTCGCGACTGTGAGGACGCCGTGTCACCCGTTGGAATTCCCCGCCGCTTTCCTGCCCCGAGGTCACGCCCATGACCCGCGACGGCCAGGCGATGCTGTTCGGCCTCGGTGCCGTGGCGCTGTGGTCCACGGTAGCCACGGCGTTCAAGGTGGCGCTAGGCCACATGAGCCCGCTGGCGCTGATGTGGCTCGCCTCGCTGGTCTCCTGGGCGCTGATCGGCGTGCTGGTGGCGCGCCAGGGCCTGCTGGGACAGGCGCTGCGCCGCGGCTGGCGCACCGCCGCCTGGGCCGGGCTGATGAACCCGGTGGCCTACTATCTGGTGCTGTTCGGGGCCTACGACCGCCTGCCGGGCCAGGAGGCCATGGCCCTCAACTACACCTGGGCGCTGGCCATGGCCTTCCTGGCGGTGCCGCTGCTCGGCCAGCGGCTGACCCGCACGGACGTGCTGGCGGGGCTGATCGCCTATGCCGGCGTCTGGGTGATCGCGACCCGCGGGGCGGTGCTCGACGTGGCCTTCGCCGACCCCCTGGGCGTCGCCATGGCGCTCGCCTCGACGCTGATCTGGGCGCTCTACTGGCTGCTCAACGCCCGTGACCCTCGCCCGCCGCTGGTGGCCCAGTGGCAGAACTTCAGCGTCGGTCTGCCGGTGCTCACGGTGCTGCTGCTGGCCGGGCCGGGCCTTGAGTGGCATGGCTGGACGGCGTTGGGGGCAGGGGTCTACGTGGGGCTCTTCGAGATGGGCATCGCCTTCGTGCTGTGGCAGCTCGCCGTGCACACGGTGTCGCGCACGGCGAAGGTCTCCAACCTGATCTTCCTCTCGCCGCCGGTGTCGCTGCTGCTGCTCTACCTGGTGGTGGACGAGCCGATCCTGCCGTCTACCCTGGTAGGCCTGGTGCTGATCCTCGCCGGCCTCGGCCTGCAGCAGTGGCAGAAGGCGCCAGCGCCAGCGCAGTAGGCGAACCGAACGCCCGTCACGGCGTCAGCCCTTTGCCTCGGCCAGGGCCAGGCCGTTCTCCTCGAGCAGGGGCGTCAGCGTCGGCCAGACGTTCTCCAGGATGACCGGCTGGGCGGCGGCGGTGGGGTGGATGCCGTCGTCCTGCATCAGCGTCTCCTCCAGCGCCACCCCCTCGAGAAGGAAGGGCACCAGCGGCAGGTCGTAGTCGTCGGCCAGGCGGTGGTAGACCCCGGTGAAGGCGTCACGGTAGGCCTGGCCGTAGTTGGGCGGGATGTCGATGCCCAGCAGCAGCACCTCGGCGCCCGCCTCTTGGCTCGCCTCGACCATGCGCCGCATGTTGGCCTGGAACTGCCCCGGCGGCAGGCCGCGCAGGCCGTCGTTGCCGCCCAGCTCGAGCAGAACGATGTCGGGGGCATGCTGTCCGAGAAGCTCGGGCAGCCGGGCCGCGCCGCCGCTGGAGGTCTCGCCGCTGATGCTGGCGTTGACCACACGTGCCTTCCCGTCGAGGCGCGCCTGCAGCAGACTGACCCAGCCCGCGTCGGCCTCGATGCCATAGGCGGCACTCAGGCTGTCGCCCATCACCAGCAGGGTGGGGCGCTCCGCGGCCGGCGCGGCCTGGGTCCAGAGCGCCAGGGCCAGCAGCCAGCCCAGCGAGCAACGCAACGCAACAGCAGGGGATCTTGTGATCATGAAGGCGACCTCTCAGCGGAAGACGACACCGATTCTACACGCCGAGCACCTCTGCAAGGAGGTGGCCAGCGGCGAACGGCGGCTCACCATTCTGAGTGACCTGGCGCTCTCGGTGTTCCCCGGCGAGACGGTGGCGATCCTCGGCCAGAGTGGCGCCGGCAAGTCGACCCTGCTGGGGCTCTTGGCCGGGCTCGACCTGCCCACCTCCGGCGAGCTCTCGATGTTCGGCCACCGGCTCGCCGAGCTCGACGAGGATGGTCGGGCACGGCTGCGCGCCGGCCGGGTGGGCTTCGTGTTCCAGAACTTCCAGCTGCTGCCCACCCTCACGGCGCTGGAGAACGTGATGCTGCCGCTGGAGCTCTCGCCGCGGGCCGGCGCCGAGGCGCGCGCCCGGGAGTGGCTGGAGCGGGTAGGGCTGGGCGAGCGTCTGGACCACCTGCCCAAGCAGCTCTCCGGTGGCGAGCAGCAGCGGGTGGCCCTGGCCCGGGCCTTCGTCACCGGCGCCGAGCTGGTGTTCGCCGACGAGCCCACCGGCAACCTCGACCCCGACACCGGCGAGCGCATCATCGAGGCGCTGTTCGCCCTCAACCGCGAGGCCGGCACCACCCTGGTGCTGGTCACCCACGACCATGCCCTGGCGCGGCGCTGCGACCGCAGCCTGCGCCTGGATCACGGCCGCCTGGCCGAGATGATGACCCTCGACGAGGTGAGCGCATGAGCCGGCCCGCCCTGCGCCTGGCGCGCTTCTCGGCGCGGGGGCTGGCACGCGACCTGCGTGCCGCCGACGTGCGTGCGCTGTTCGTCGCCCTGGCCCTGGCGGTGGCCGCCTCCACCATGATCGGCTTCTTCCTGGATCGCCTCGACCGCGGCCTGACGCGCCAGGCGAGCCAGCTGCTGGGCGGCGACCTGGTGCTGGAGCAGGCGCGGCCCTTCGAGGACGCCCTGCGCGCCGAGCTCGAGGAGGCCGGCCTGGTGCTCAGCGACCAGATCGACATGGTCTCCATGGTCAGCTTCGACGACGCCTTCCAGCCGGCGAGTCTCAAGGTGGTGGACGACCGCTACCCCCTCTACGGCGCGGCAGAGGTGGACCTGGGGGAGGGCGTCGAGACCCTGGCGCGTGGCCCCGCCCCCGGCGAGGTGTGGCTGGCGCCGCGCCTGGCCCTGCTGCTCGGGGCCGAGGTTGGCGACCGGGTGCGCATCGGCGAGAGCGAGCTCAGGGTGGGCGGCCTGGTGGAGCGCGAGCCCGACCAGTCCGCCGGTTTCGGTAGCTTCAACCCGCGCCTGATGATGCATATCGACGACATCGGCGACACCGCCCTGGTCCAGGACGGCTCGCGGGTGGAGTTCGAGCTGCTGGGCGCCGGGCCGCCGGACATCCTGGAAGCGCTCACCCCGCTGCTGGAGCGGCTGCGTCGCGACGGGGTGGAGGTGCGCGACGTGCGCCGCGACCGCCCCGGGCTCGGCAACGCCCTGGAGCGCGCCGAGCGCTACCTGAGCCTGGCCGGGCTCGCCGCGGTGCTGCTGGCCGGGGTGGCGGTGGCCATGTCCACCCGCCGCTACGTCGACCGGCACCTGGATACCGCCGCCCTGCTGCGCTGCTTCGGCGCCACCCAGGGCGAGCTCAGCCGGCTGTTCGCCCTGCAGCTGCTGTGGCTGGCGCTGGCGGCCTCGCTGCTGGGCGCGGCGCTGGGGCTGGCCGGCCAGGCCGGGCTGCTGGCGCTGCTCACCGCCTTCCTGCCGCTGGAGCTGCCGCCGCCCGGCGCGCTGCCGCTGTGGCTCGGGGTCTTCACCGCCCTGGCGGTGCTGGTGGGCTTCGCCGGCCCCACCCTGCTGCGGCTCAAGAAGGTCAGTGCCCTCAAGGTGCTGCGTCGCGAGCTCGACCCGCTGCCCGCCTCGGCGTGGCTGGTGGTGGCGGTGGCCAGCGCGGTCTTCGGCGGCCTGCTGTGGCTCTACTCCGGCGATCTCGGCCTCTCGGTGGCCCTGCTGCTGGGCGGGCTGGTCATGCTGGTGGTGCTGTGGGGGCTGGGCCGGCTGCTGCTGGCCGGCGTGCTGCGCCTGGCGGCGCGGCTGCCCCGCGGCGAGGGCGAGGCGGGCCTCGCCCAGGCGCTGCGCCTGGGCGGCGCCCAGCTGGCGCGGCGGTGCACGGCGAGCCTGGGCCAGCTGCTCGCCTTCGCGGTGACCTTCTTCGCCATGGCGATGATCGCCATGGTGCGCGGCGACCTCCTGACCACCTGGCAGGCCCAGCTTCCCGAGGAGACCCCCAACCACTTCGCCATCAACATCCAGCCCCACGAGCGGGAGGCCTTCGAAGCCGCCCTGGGCGATGCCGCCGACGTCCGCAGCGCCCTCTACCCCATGGTGCGTGGGCGCATCACCGCCATCAACGGCGAGGCGCCCCGCGACGCGGTGCCCCCCGAGTCGCGCGGAGACAACGCCCTGCGCCGCGAGCTCAACCTGACCTGGCGCGAGACCCTGCCCGAGGGCAACCGCCAGGTGGCGGGCCGCTGGTTCGATACCGCGGCCGAGGGCGGCGGCGACTGGTTCGACGAGGTGGCCGCCGAGCCTGGCGTGGCGACGGTGCCGATCTCCCTGGAGGATGGCCTGGCAGAGCGTTTCGGCCTGGGACTGGGCGATACCCTCACCTTCACCATCGGCGCCGACGAGGTGGTCGGTGAGGTGCAGAGCCTGCGCGACCTGGACTGGGACAGCTTCCGCCCCAACTTCTACGTCATCTTCCCTCCCGGGGTGCTGGAGCGCTTCGGCCACAGCTTCATCACCGCCTTCCACCTCGACGCGGAGCGGCGCGAGCTGACCCGCGAGCTGGTGCGCGACTTCCCCGGGGTCACCCTGCTCAACGTCGATGCCATCCTCGCCCAGGTGCGCGAGCTGCTCACCCAGGTGACCCGCGCCGTGGAGCTGGTGCTGGCCTTCGTGCTGCTGGCCGGCGTTAGCGTGCTCTATGCCGCCCTCACCGCCAGCCGTCCGGTACGTGCCCACGAGAGCGGCCTGCTGCGCGTCTTCGGTGCCGGCAACCGCCTGCTCTCGCGGGTGCAGGGGGCGGAGTTCGCCATCCTCGGCCTCGCCAGCGGGCTGATGGGCGCGCTGCTGGCGGAGCTGGCCACCGCCGGGCTCTACGTCGCCTGGCTCGACCTGGCGCCGCGCCCCCATCCCTGGCTGTGGCTGGCGCTGCCGCTGGGCGGGGCGCTGGCGATCGGCGCCATCGGGCACCTGCTCTCCCGGGACCTGCGTCGCCAGGCCCCGGCGGCTAGCCTGGGCCTGCTGGGCGAGACCTGAGGCGTCGCCATGAAGCGAGACACCCTGCGCTATCGGCTGCTGGAGGCCCAGCTCGAACTCGCCCGCCGCCAGGAGCGCGCGGTGGTCCTGCTGCTCACCGGCCATGCGGCGACGCACAAGGGGCAGCTGGTCAATGCCCTCAACCGCTGGCTGGAGAACCGCCACACCGAGGTGCACGCCCTGGCCCCCAGCAGCGAGGAGCAGAGCCGGCCCTACTGGTGGCGCTACTGGCGACGGGTGCCGGAACGCGGGCGCATTGGCATCTTCATCCACGGCTGGCACGGTGACGCGCTCTTCGCCCGCGCCGAGCGGCGCCTCGCCGCCGGCGCCTTCGAGGATCGCCTGGCCCAGATCCGCCACTTCGAGGAGCGCCTGCTGGCGCATGGCGGGGTGCTGATCAAGCTGTTCCTGGCGATCTCCCGGGACGAGCAGCTCAGGCGCTTCGAGGATCGCGCCGCCACGCCCCACAAGCGCCACAAGCTGACCGCCGAGGACTGGCGCAACCGCGAGCACTGGGACGACTACCACCAGGCCATTGACGCGATGTTCTCCGCCACCCACCGCCCCGGGGCCGAGTGGACCCTGGTGGCCGGCGACGACAAGCGCCGGGCGCGCCTGGCGGTACTGGAGGCCGTCAACGAGCGCCAGGGCTATCGCAGTTACCGAACCAAGGGGCGCTGGGGATAAGCCGAAGAGGAGGTCCGAGGACCAGGGACGGCCGAGGTAGCGTACAGGGAGGTATTTACAGCGCCTCCTCGTAGGCTTATCGCCAGATCAGCCCCGAGCTATCGAGCAGCCAGGCTATCTGCGATAGCCCTGCAACGAGCGCCTCGAGGCGCGACTGGCCGCGGCCGATTGAGCTAGGCTGGGAGCTGTGCTCCACGCCATCACGATCACACGGGAGGTGGTCCCATGCGTTTCTGCTTTCTCACCGCGGCATTCGCCGCCGCCTTCATGCTGCCGGTTGCCCCGGCGCTGGCCGATGCCGAGCGCCTGGAGGCCGACCTGCGGGCGCTGTTCGCCGGGCGCGGTGAGCTGAGCTTCGGCGAGGTCTCCACCTCGCTGCTGGGCGCCGAGACCCGCGCCGAGGCGATTCGCTTCACCGGCCATGACGGCGAGCGGCTGTGGGTCGAGCGCTACGTGGTCAGCGGCGACTACGACGCCCCGGACGCCGTCACCCTGGAGGGCGTGCGTCTGGAGGGTGAGGTGGAGGAGCTGGAGGCGCCGCTCACCATCGCCATCGAGGAGGTCGCCCTGGACGCCCCCGACCGCGCGGTGCCGCCGCGTGACGACGAGGCGTTGGAGGAGGCCTGGTTCGACGGCGTGACCCTGATCACCCTGGCCATCGACCATCGCGAGGAGCGCCTGGCGCGCCTGGAGCGCCTGTCGCTGGACAACGACTTCGCGGACGGCGAGGGCGGCCTCTGGCTCGACGCCCTGTCGCTGGACCTCACCCGGATGATCGCGCTCTCCCCCGAGGAGGAGCGCACCCGCCTGCGCATGGCCAGCAACGTGCTTACCGACGGCAGCGGCGAACTGCGCCTGGATGCCGCCTTCGATGCCCGCTGGGAGCCCGAGGACGAGCGCGAAGGGCGCCTCGTCAGCGACGGCGAGCTGACCCTGCGCGACGGCCTGGTGGTCGGCCTCGACCTCGACAGCCTGCTGGTCCTGCCCGAGGAGGGGGACGTCGCCACGCTGATGGCCGAGGGCACCCTGCTGGAGGAGGCCGCCCTGGGCGGCGGCCGGCTCGAGCTGCGCCTGGCCGAGCGTGGGCTCTTCGACCGCCTGGCGACCCTGGGCGCCACCATGGAGGGCATCAGCAAGGCCCAGTACCTGGAGCAGGCGCGTACCCAGGCCGAGGGCTTCGGGATGATGTTCGGCCCCCAGGTGCGCGACCTGCTCAACGGCCTGGTGGACCTGATGGCCGGCGGCTCCGAGACCCTGGTGGTCACCCTCGACCTGCCCGCCGAGGAGCGTCTCGAGCGCTTCGCCGAGGACCCGCTCGCGCTGCCCGAACGCTTCGCCATGCGCGTGGAGACCCGCTGAGCCCTCGCCGACGTGCGCCGATTCGCCGTCGGCGATGATCCGCTTTCATGTGAAAGCGCCCGGGGCTGGGGTATCATGCGAGGACATCTTCACTCCGTGATGCGAGGTTTCCAGACGATGTTCAGCCGTGACATGACGATTGCCGGTTTCGATGACGCCCTCCTTGACGCCATGCAGCAGGAAGTGCGGCGCCAGGAGGCTCACATCGAGCTGATCGCTTCCGAGAACTACGCCAGCCCCCGGGTGATGGAGGCCCAGGGCAGCCAGCTTACCAACAAGTACGCGGAAGGCTATCCCGGCAAGCGCTACTACGGCGGCTGCGAGTACGTCGACGTCGTCGAGCAGCTGGCCATCGACTACGCCAAGGAGCTGTTCGGGGCCACCTACGCCAACGTCCAGCCGCACTCCGGCTCCCAGGCCAACGCCGCGGTCTTCCAGGCGCTGGTCAAGCCGGGCGATACCGTGCTGGGCATGAGCCTGGATGCCGGCGGCCACCTGACCCACGGCGCCAAGCCCAACTTCTCCGGCAAGCACTACCATGCCGTGCAGTACGGCATCGACGAGGCCGGCCGCATCGACTACGCCGAGGTGGCCAAGCTGGCCCGCGAGCACCAGCCGAAGATGATCATCGCCGGTTTCTCCGCCTATTCCCAGATCATCGACTGGGCCAAGTTCCGCGAGATCGCCGACGAGGTGGGCGCCTACCTGCTGGTGGACATGGCCCACGTGGCCGGCCTGGTGGCCGCCGGTGTCTACCCGACCCCGCTGCCCCACGCTCACGTGGTCACCACCACCACCCACAAGACCCTGCGTGGCCCCCGCGGCGGCCTGATCCTCTCCAGCGAGGGCGACGAGGCGATGGAGAAGAAGCTCCAGTCCGCGGTCTTCCCGGGCAGCCAGGGTGGCCCGCTGGAGCACGTCATCGCCGCCAAGGCGATCTGCTTCAAGGAGGCCATGGCCCCCGAGTTCAAGACCTACCAGCAGCAGGTGGTGAAGAACGCCCAGGTCATGGCCTCGGTGTTCATCGAGCGTGGCTATGAGATCGTCTCCGGCGGCACCGAGGACCACCTCTTCCTGCTCTCGCTGATCAAGCAGGGCCTGACCGGCAAGGATGCGGACGCCGCCCTGGGCCGTGCCCACATCACCGTCAACAAGAACGCCGTGCCCGGTGACCCGCAGAGCCCCTTCGTCACCTCGGGGCTACGCATCGGCACGCCGGCGGTGACCACCCGCGGCTTCGGCGAGGGCGAGTGCAAGGAGCTCGCCGGCTGGATCTGCGACATCCTCGACGTGATGGCCAGGGGCGAGGACACCGCCGCCATCGAGGGCGAGGTCAAGGCCAAGGTCGAGGCCGTCTGCGCCAACTTCCCCGTCTACCGCTGATCCCGGGCGGGCCGCCTCGCGCCCGCCCCTCCGTATCCCCAGGGCCCCGCCCGGCACTCGCCGGGCGGGGCCCTGGCGTTTCGGGCGACCAAAGTCTAACGGCGGGCGGTGGCGATCTGGTCCAGACTATGTCGGACATAGCTTCTTACAGGTCGTACAGAGCCCATGCCGACACCCCCCAAACCCGATATCGCCGAGGACCTGGCGCGCGGCATCTTCGCCGGCGATCACGCCCCGGGCAGCTTCCTGCCCCGGGAGCTCGACCTCTGCGAGACCTACGGGGTCAGCCGCAGCACGGTGCGCAGCGCCCTGCAGCAGCTGGTTTCGGGGGGCATGGTGGTGCGTATCTCGGGGCAGGGCAGCCGGGTCCGCGAGCTGGCCGACTGGCACCTGCTGGATCCCCGGGTCAGCGACTGGATGGCCCGCTTCGCCCAGCCCAATGCGCGCATCCGCCGCGACATCTTCGCCTTCCGGGTGGCGGTGGAGCCCTTCATGGCGCGCCTCGCCGCCCAGCATGCCACCGCCGCCGATCTGCTCGCCATCGAGACCGCCTGGGAGAGCATGATCCGCGCCCTGGAGGCCCCCGACCGGCGCCATGAGGGGCGCACCCATGACGAGCATGACGTGGCCTTCCACGAGGCGATCTTCGCCGCCACCCACAACCTGATGTGGGCCCAGCTCAGCCACATGCTCAAGCCGGCCATCGGCCTGCTGGTGGAAACCTCCAACCACAGCGCTGCGGAGCTCAGCGACAGCATGGAGCGCCACCGTCGGCTGATGGAGGCGATCCGCCTGCGTCAGCCGGAGCAGGCCGAGCAGGCGGCCCTCTCGGTGCTGGAACGTACCGGCCTCGACCTGGGCTTCGACAGCCTCTTCGACCATCCTCCGCCACGCCTGCGCCTGCCGGGCGCAGACGTTTCCGAATCGGGCTGACCGGTTTGTCTCGCACCCGGTGTCCCGCACCGACAACAACAACCCTCATGCGCTGAAGAAGGAATCACACCATGCAACAGACCATGCCACGCTCCTTTGCCCTCAAGGGCCTGACCGCCGCCATCCTCGGCGCACTGGCCTTCTCCGCCCAGGCCGCCGAGTACGAGTGGACCTTCCAGACCTCCGAGACCGCCGGCGAGCCCCAGTTCGAGCTCAAGAAGGCGTGGGCCGAGAATGTCACCGCCATGTCCGACGGCCGCATCGAGATCGAGATCCTACCGGTCAACGCCGTGGTCCAGGCCAACCAGACCCTGGATGCCGTGCAGTCCGGCATCCTCCAGGGCCACCTCACCGACCCCAGCTACTTCTCCGGCCGCGACCCGGCCTTCGGCATGTTGGGCAACCTGGTGGGTGCCTGGGGCGACCCGCTGGAATTCCTCGAGTACATGAACCATGGCGGTGGCGAGGAACTCTACAACGAGCTGGTCAATCCCTACGGCGTGCAGCTGATCGGTGCCGCCGCCACCGGCCTGGAGTCCTTCCCCTCCACACGGCCGATCCGCACCGTGGAGGACCTCGAGGGCCTCAAGGTGCGTGCCCCCGAGGGCATGGTCTACAACATCTTCGAGAAGGCCGGCGCCGCCCCGGTGAACCTGCCGGGCTCCGAGGTCTACACCTCGCTGGAGAAGGGCGTGATCGACGCCGCCGACTACACGGTGTTCTCCACCAACCACAACCAGGGCCTGCACAGTTTCGCCAACTACCCCAACTACCCGGGCTTCCACTCGCTGCCGATGGTCTCCGTATCGCTCAACAAGGAGATCTGGGACGGCCTGCCGGAGGACCTCAAGGCGATCCTCGAGACCTCGGTGGACAAGCTCGCCTACGAGATGGTCTTCGAGCTCAAGAAGCTCGACCTCGAGGCCGTGGCCGAGGCGCGCCAGGATCCTGACATCGAGCTGATCGACATGGCCCCGGAGGAGCGTGCCAAGTTCCGCAACATCGCCAAGGAGGAGTGGGCCGCCTGGGCCGAGCGCAGCGAGATGAACCAGAAGATCTACGACTCCGTGGTCGCCTTCCTCCAGGCCCGCAACCTGATGTAAACGGCCCCCATCCACCGCCAAGGCGCCGCCCGGGTCCGTCCCGGGCGGCGTTCGATCGAGACGCGTCATGACCCATCCCCCCACCGACTCCCGAGATCACGACTCCGCCGAGGCGCCTGAGCCGGTCGAGGCCCACGAGCGGGTCGAGGCACAGGGCCCCGAGCGCACCGCCCTCGACCGCCTGGTAGCCCGTGGCGCCCGCGGTGCCGCCTGGCTGGTGCTCATCGCCATGGGCATCAGCGTGGTCGAGGTGTTCCTGCGCTACGGCTTCAACAACCCCACCTCCTGGGTCCACGAGAGCGTGGTCTTCCTGGTCGCGGTGAGTTTCGCCCTGGGCGGCCCTGCGGCCCTGGCCCGCAACGCCCATATCCGCGTGCGGGTGCTCTACGACAGCGCCGGTCCACGGCTCAAGTGCTGGATGGACCGCTTTAACGACCTGGTGACCCTGGGTTTCTGCCTGGCGATGAGCTACGCCGCCTTCCACATGTTCTGGCGTGCCTCTCACAACCCGCTGGGGGAGTGGCAGCTGGAGCGCTCCGGCACCTCCTGGAACCCGCCCTTCCCGGCGCTGGTGAAGGGGGTGATCCTGTTCGCCCTGGCGCTGATGACCCTGCAGGCGGCTTTGCACCTGATCCAGTCGCTTCGCGCCCGTCCCGCCGACCATGCGCCCGACGCCCATGAGTCCACCGACAGGGAGGCACGTTGATGGATATCGGGACAGCAACGATCCTGATGATCGCCGCCATCTTCGGCCTGCTGGTCACCGGCCTGCCACTGGCCTTCATCACCGGCCTGGTGGCGATGGTCTTCACCTTCGGCTGGTTCGGCGAGACGGCGCTGCCGCTGGTCACCAGCCGGGTGTTCAGCTTCATCACCGAGTACTCCCTGGTGGCGGTGCCGATGTTCGTGCTGATGGCCTCGCTGCTCGACCGCTCGGGCATCGCCAAGGACCTGTTCAACGCCATGCGGGTGTTCGCCGGGCGGCTGCCCGGGGGCGTGGCGGTGCAGACCATCGTGGTGGCCTTCTTCCTCGCCGCGCTGTCGGGGATCATCGGCGGCGAGATCGTGCTGCTGGGCATCCTGGCGCTGCCGCAGATGCTGCGCCTGGGCTACGACAAGCGCCTCTCCATCGGCGTGGTGTGCGCCGGCGGGGCGCTGGGCACCATGATGCCGCCGTCGATCGTGCTGATCATCTACGGCCTGATCGCCAGCGTCTCCATCGCCGAGCTGTTCACCGCGGCGATCACCCCGGCGGTGATCCTGATGGGCTCCTACATCGCCTACGTGCTGGTGCGCTGCCTGAAGAACCCCGAGATGGGCCCGCCGCTCACCGCCGAGACCCAGGACAACCCCTTCGCCAGCAAGCTCGAGGCGATCAAGGCGATCCTGCTGCCAGGGATGGTCGCCTTCCTGGTGCTGGGCACCATCTATGGCGGCATCGCCTCGGTCACCGAGGCGGCGGCCATGGGCGTGTTCGGGGTGATCCTGGCCATCGTGCTGCGTGGCGAGTTCAACGTGGCGATGCTGCACCACAGCCTGGGCCAGACCCTCAACACCTGCGGCATGATCATCTGGATCGGCATCGGTGCCGCGGCCCTGGTGGGGGTCTACAACCTGATGGGCGGCAACCGCTTCGTCTCCGGCATGATCCTGGGCATGGAGGTGGCGCCGATCGTGATCATCCTGGTGATGATGGCGATCATGCTGGTGCTGGGGCTGTTCCTGGACTGGATCGGCATCGCCATGCTGGCCCTGCCGATCTTCCTGCCCATCGTCACCCAGCTGGGCTACGACCCGATCTGGTTCGGCATCCTGTTCGCGGTGAACATGCAGGTCTCCTTCCTGTCGCCGCCGTTCGGCCCCGCCGCCTTCTACCTGAAGAGCGTGGCGCCACCGGAGATCAGCCTGAAGGACATCTACCTCTCGGTGCTGCCTTTCATGGCGATCCAGCTGCTGGTGCTGGCGGCCCTGCTGATCTGGCCGCAGCTGGCCATCTGGCCGCTATAGAGGCGCCGTAAGACAGCGCAAGGCGTGAAAAAAGGGAGGCTGAATGGCCTCCCTTTTCCTTGCCTATTTTCTTTCCTTTGTTGGCTGACGAAGGGCAGAGGTCAGGTGTCGAATCGCTCGATGAAGCGCGACACGATCTCGTCCGGTGACAGGGCGATATCGACGCGAAAGGCCTCGTCGTTTCCCGGCGGTTCCAGATCACGAAGCTGGCTGTCGAGCATGTGCTCTCCCTGGAAGAAATGCCCTTGCCGGGCACGCAGCCGTGACAGCAGAAGTTCGCGGCTGCCGTGCAGGTAGAGGATCCTGAGCGCCGGCGCGCCGCCGCGCAGGGTGTCGCGGTAGCGACGCTTGAGGGCGGAGCAGCCGATCACCAGCGAACGCCCCTGTTGCCGGTGGTCGCGGTAGTAGTCGGCCAGGGTGGCCAGCCACCCCTCGCGATCGCCGTCGTTGAGGGGCTCGCCGCGTGACATCTTGGCGATGCTGGTGGGGCTGTGGTGGTCATCGGCATCGATGAAGTAGGCCGATATCGCCTCGGCGAGACGCCGGCCGATGAAGGATTTTCCCGACCCGGAAACACCCATGACCAGCACGAGTTGAGGGCTCGTCGACATCCTGGTATGGCTCTCGATGATGGCGCCTTGCGCGCGGATTTTTCAGGAAGTTTATAGGGTAAAAGTCGCGTGCATGGGTGGCAAGGTTTTTCCGTCGCTTACCCGTCGGTGATGGAACTCGAAAGGCGGTCGTGGTCATGCCGTAACATCGATCAGGCGTCAGGGAGGTGACGATCCGTTATGCTGAAGGTAGACAAGGGCCCGACAGGGATCGCCAGCAGACGGGAGAGCATGCACATGTCGACACTGACCTTTCTGGGCGCGGTGGGGGAAGTCACCGGGTCCCGCTACCTGTTCGAGGTGGATGGCGAGCAGGGGCCCCACCGGTTGCTGCTGGAGTGCGGCCTGCACCAGGGCGGGGCGGACGCCGATCGCGCCAACGAGAAGCCCTTCGGTAAGCTGGTGAAGGAGCTCGAGGCGGTGGTGCTTTCCCATGGCCATCTGGACCACTCGGGCCTGCTGCCCAAGCTGGTGCGCGAGGGCTATCGCGGGCCCATCCACTGCACCCGCGGCACCCGCGACCTGCTGGAGATCATGCTCCAGGACGCGGCCTTCGTGATGGCCAAGGACATCGAGTGGGAAAACAAGTGGCGCAGCCGCCACGACAGGCCATTGGTGGAGCCGCTCTACGACCTCGACGACGTGGCGCAGACCCTCGCCCAGTGCGTCTCCCACCCCTACGGCCAGCCGGTCACCCTGCCCGGTGGGGTGACCCTGGTGTTCCGCGACGCCGGCCATATCCTCGGCTCGGCGATCGTCGAGCTCGGTGTGCCCTCCGGCGGCCAGGAGAAGCGCCTGGTGTTCTCCGGCGACCTGGGCAACCCCAGCTCGGTGCTGATGAAGGACCCCGAGAAGCTCTACGAGGCCGACCTGGTGCTGATGGAGAGCACCTACGGCGACCGCGACCACCGTCCGCTGGAGGAGACCCTCGAGGAGTTCGCCGGCGTGCTGGAGCAGGCCCATGCCGACGGCGGCAACGTGTTGATCCCTGCCTTCGCGGTGGGGCGCAGCCAGGAGATCCTCTATCACCTCAGCGTGCTCTATCACGAGGGGCGCCTGCGCCAGCAGATGGTGTTCCTCGACAGCCCCATGGCGATCCGGGTCACCGAGCTCTACCACCGGGCGCGCAAGGCGCTCGACCCCGAGGACCTCAAGGTGCTCAACAAGGCGGCCAGCGGTGATCCCGGCCAGTACCTTCCGGTGCTGCGCATGACCCGGACCGTTGAGGAGTCCATGGCCATCAACCGCATACACGGCGGGGCGATCATCATCGCCGGTGCGGGCATGTGCAACGGTGGGCGTATCGTCCACCACTTCCGCTATAACCTGGAGAAACCCGCCACCCGGCTGGTGATCGTCGGCTTCCAGGCCGGTGGCACCATCGGCCGCCAGATCGTCGATGGTGCCGAGCGCATCCGCGTGTTCGGCCACGACCTGGCGGTGAAGGCCAGGGTGCACACCATCGGCGGCTTCTCCGCCCATGCCGGCCAGAGCCAGCTGATCGGCTGGGCCGGGGCCTTCCGCAACCGTCCGCGCCTCTACCTGGTGCACGGCGAGCCCGAGACCCAGAAGGTGCTCCAGGCGGCCCTGGCCGAGAGCGAGATCGAGGCACAGATTCCTGCCTACGGCGACCGCATCGAGCTCTAGCGCCGCGACAACCTGCCCTCCGCATCACACCGGGAAGCCCCGGTGTGATGGTGATGCCTGACCACTCGGTCCTGCCAGGTCCGCTCCTTAAGCTTGACTCATATCAAGGTGCGGCCAGATGTCCCATGGCAAAGCTGTCTGAGTGGACCATTCTTCGGTAACGTAGTTTGTAATTAGCTTAGAGGGTTTTGTCATGGAATGGCGTTGAAGGATCTTCTGGCCTCGACCGCCCTGGCGGCGCTGCTCGCGGCGGGCCCGGCGCTGGCCGAGGAGGCCGCGGCCTATCGCGAGACCCGGCTGGGGCTCTACGTCACGGCGAGCGAGGCCTATGAACTGATGCAGGAGAACGAGCGTGCGGTGAACGGCTGGCGTAACTCCGGGCTGCCCTGGAGCTACGAGGTCGACCCCGACGTGGCCTGGCGCCCGGCGCAGTAACGACGCTGAGTCGGTTTCCTTCACTACCCAATGACCGCGAGGTGATTGTATGAGCATCAAGACGACCCTGAGTGCGGCACTCGCCGCCGGTACCCTCGCCTTCGGCGCCGCGGCCCTGGCCGACAACCATGGCGGGGAGGCTGAGGAGGGCAAGGCGATGGATGACAAGGCGCTGGTGATCCTGACCAGCGACTCCCTGGAGACCCAGGGCATGGCGATGATCCTCGCCAACGCCATGCAGCAGCAGGGCACCGACCTGCAGCTGCTGCTCTGCGACCAGGCCGGTGAACTGGCAGTAGAGGGCTACCAGAGCGCCCAGCCCATCAATACCCCGCCGAGCAACCCCGCCGGTCAGGTGACCCCCGAGGGCATCATGCAGATGCTGATGGGGAATGGTGCTCAGGTGGACGTCTGCGCCATCTATCTGCCCAACCGCGACTATGGTGAGGAGGTGTTGCGCGAGGGGGTGGGCATTGCCGCACCGGGCCCGATCGCCGAGCTGATGCGTGACCCGAGTGTTCCGGTCTTTACCTTCTGAATCCAAGCAACTCTTGCGTCCAAGCATCGAGGAGAACGCCATGACCCGTAACGTAGGTGGTATCGACAGGATTGCCCGTATCGTGGTCGGCATCGTGCTGATCCTGCTGGCATTGACCGGCACCATCGGTGCCTGGGGCTGGATCGGCGTGGTACCGCTGGCCACCGGTCTGTTCAACTTCTGCCCGGCCTACAAGCTGTTGGGCATGAACACCTGCAAGCTGAAGAAGTAGCCGTCGCCGGCCTGTGCCGGCGTTCCTGGCAAGGCGCCCGCGGCCGCAAGGTCGCGGGCGCCTGTCGTTGCGGCTGTTGACCGCGGCTATCGCCGCCATGCAGCGGTACAATCGCCGTATAGTCATTTTTCAGCTAAGCTTATTCCATATAAAGCAATCGGTGGTCGACCCACCCCGAACCCTATCGGAGGACGCCCATGAAGACCTTTGCCCTCTCTCCCAGCAGTGGCGCCGGCAGCCCCGAGGTGGCCGGCTTCTTCGACCCGCGCACCTTCTCCATCCAGTATGTGGTTAGCGACCCCGCCACCGGCAAGTGCGCCATCATCGACCCGGTGTACGACTTCGACGAGAAGTCCGGGGCCACCGCCACCCACCACGCCGACGAGCTGCTCGCCTACGTGAAGGAGAAGGGGCTCGAGGTGGAGTGGGTGCTGGATACCCATCCCCATGCCGACCACTTCTCGGCGGCACGCTACCTGAGCGAGAAGACCGGCGCCCCCACCGCCATCGGTGAGAAGGTGGTGGAGGTGCAGAAGCTCTGGAAGGAGATCTACCACTGGCCGGACTTCCCGGCCGACGGTTCCCAGTGGGATCGCCTCTTCGCCGAGGAGGAGACCTTCCACATCGGCGAGCTGGAGGCGCGGGTGATGTTCTCTCCGGGGCATACCCTGGCCTCGATCACCTACGTGGTGGGCGACGCCGCCTTCGTCCACGACACCCTCTTCCAGCCGGACTTCGGCACCGCCCGGGCCGACTTCCCCGGGGGCGATGCCCACCAGCTGTGGCGCTCGATCCAGGCGATCCTGGCGCTGCCCGACGACACCCGCCTGTTCACCGGCCACGACTACATGCCCGACGGCCGCGAGCCAGAGTGGGAGAGCACGGTGCGCGAGCAGCGCGAGACCAACAAGCACCTGGCCGACGGCGTCAGCGAGGCGGAATACACGGCCATGCGCGACCAGCGCGACAGCGAGCTGCCCATGCCCAAGCTGATCCTCCACTCCCTGCAGGTGAATACCCGTGGCGGGCGCCTGCCGGAGCCCGAGGCCAACGGCAGGCGCTACCTCAAGATCCCCCTGGATGCCCTGGAGGGCGCCGCCTGGGAGTAGGCGCAGCGTTCACCGCTCACGGGCCCCGTATTTTCGGGGCCCGTGGTGTTTCGTGGGGCCTCACGGCCAGGGTGGTATATATCTAAATAATCTATGCTTAGAATGTGATTTGGGCTATGCTGTTGGTATATCGGCACGCGACATCCCACGGAGGTTGTTCCCCATGTCCAGGACGCACACGCCACGACCCATCGTGACCCACTTCTTCGACGAGCCCACCAACACCTTCAGCTATGTGGTGCAGGATCCCGACAGCAATGCCTGCGCCATCCTCGACTCGGTGCTCGACTTCGACTACGCCGCCGGCCGCACCGATGTGCGCTCCGCCGACGAGATCATCGCCTTCGTGCGCGACAACGGCCTCGAGGTGGCGTGGATCCTCGAGACCCACGTTCACGCCGACCACCTCTCCGCCGCGCCCTACCTGCACGAGAGGCTGGGCGGGCTGACCGGCATCGGCGCCAGGATCACCGTGGTGCAGGACGTCTTCGGCAAGGCCTTCAACGCCGGCACCGAGTTCGCCCGCGATGGCAGCCAGTTCGACCGTCTCTTCGAGGAGGGCGACACCTTCACCATCGGCAACCTCGAGGGGCGGGTGCTGCACACTCCGGGCCACACCCCGGCCTGCCTCACCTACGTGATCGGCGATGCCGCCTTCGTCGGCGACACCCTGTTCATGCCCGACTACGGCACCGCCCGCTGCGACTTCCCCGGCGGCGACGCGCGCACCCTCTATCGCTCCATCCAGAAGGTGCTGGCCCTGCCCGATGAGACGCGCCTCTTCCTATGCCACGACTACAAGGCGCCGGAGCGCGAGGAGTTCCAGCACGAGACCTCGGTGGCCGAACAGCGCGCCCACAACGTGCACGTCCACGAGGGCATCGGCGAGGAGGAGTTCGTCAGGATGCGCACCGAGCGCGACGCCACCCTGGGCATGCCGCGGCTGATCATCCCCTCGGTACAGGTGAACATGCGCGCCGGCGAGATGCCCCCCGCCGAGGACAACGGCCAGGTCTACCTCAAGGTGCCGATCAACAAGTTCTGAGAAGAGGAGAGTGCCTGCATGCAGATCCATGAGCTCGAACCCGGCTTCGCCATCACCGACGCCGTCACCCCGGCCGATCTCGACGAGGTCGCCCGCCGCGGCTTCCGTTCGGTGGTCTGCAACCGCCGCCCCGGCGAGGCCGAGGACCATCCCGACGACCGCCCCCTCCGCGAGCGTGCCGCCGAGCTGGGCCTCGAGTGGCGCTGCATCCCGGTGACCCCGGGGGACTACTCCGCGGCCGATATCGCCGCCTTCGGCGAGGCGCTGGAGACCCTGCCCACGCCGATCCTGGCATTCTGCAAGACCGGCAAGCGCGCCGTGCACCTCTGGGCCCACGCCCGCAGCCAGGGCGAGAGTTGCGACATCCCCGCGCTGCTGGCCGCGGCCCATGCCGCGGGTCATGACCTCGAGGAGCGTCGCCCGCTGCTGGAGGCCGCCGCGGGGCGGGGCTGAGCCATGAACCCCAGGCGCTACCTGCCGATCCTGCAGTGGCTGCCCGGCTACGGCCGGGCGACGCTATCCAGCGACCTGCTGGCGGCTGTGATCGTCACCATCATGCTGATTCCGCAGTCGCTGGCCTACGCCATGCTGGCCGGGCTGCCACCCGAGGTGGGGCTCTATGCCAGCATTGCGCCGCTGGTGGTCTACGCGGTGTTCGGTACCAGCCGCACCCTCTCGGTGGGGCCGGTGGCGGTGGTCTCGCTGATGACCGCCGCGGCGGTGGGCAAGATCGCCCCCCAGGGCAGCCCGGAGTACCTCACCGCTGCCCTGGCCCTGGCGCTGATGTCGGGGCTGATGCTGACCCTGATGGGGGTGGCGCGGCTGGGCTTCTTGGCCAACTTCCTGAGCCACCCGGTGATCTCGGGCTTCATCACCGCCTCCGGGCTGATCATCGCGGCGAGCCAGCTGCGCCATGTGCTCGGCGTCGAGGCGAGCGGCCACAGCCTGCTGGAGCTCGCCGGCGGCCTGGCGGGCAGCCTGGGGCAGGTCAACGGCCCCACCCTGGTCATCGGCCTCTCGGTGCTGGCCTTCCTCTACGCCGCGCGCCGCTGGCTCAAGCCGGCCCTGCGCCGGCTCGGCGTGCCGGCGCGACTGGCGGACATGCTCACCAAGGCCGCGCCGATCCTCGCCGTGGCCGCCACCACCCTGGCTAGCTGGGCCCTGGGGCTCGACGAGCGTGGCGTGGCGCTGGTCGGCGAGGTGCCCGCGGGGCTGCCGCCGCTGACCTGGCCTGCCTTCGACGCCGGCCTGTGGCGTGAGCTCATGGTGGCGGCGCTGCTGATCAGCATCGTCGGCTTCGTGGAGTCGGTGTCGGTGGGGCAGACGCTCGCCGCCAAGCGGCGCCAGCGCATCGACCCCGACCAAGAGCTGGTGGGGCTCGGCACCTCCAACATCGCCGCCTCGCTGACCGGCGGCATGCCGGTGACCGGCGGCTTCTCGCGCTCGGTGGTCAACTTCGACGCCGGTGCCGAGACCCCGGCCGCCGGGGCCTTCACCGCGGTGGGCATCGCCGTGGCGGCGCTGCTGCTCACCCCGCTGATCGCCTACCTGCCCATCGCCACCCTGGCGGCCACCATCATCGTGGCGGTGCTCTCGCTGGTGGACCTGGGGGCCATCCGCCGCACCTGGGCCTACTCGCGCAGCGACTTCGCCGCCATGCTGGGTACCATCGCCGTGACCCTGGGGCACGGCGTGGAGAGCGGTATCATGGTGGGCGTGGGGCTGTCGCTGGCATTGCACCTCTATCGCACCAGCCGGCCCCACAGTGCCGTGGTGGGGCGGGTGCCAGGCACCGAGCACTTCCGCAACGTGCAGCGTCACCGGGTCGAGACCGACGAGCGCCTGGTCATCCTGCGCGTCGACGAGAGCCTCTACTTCGCCAACGCCCGCTACCTGGAGGACACCGTGATGGCGCTGGCCGCCCGCCAGCCGGGCCTCGAGCACATCGTGCTGGCCTGCCAGGCGGTGAATGTCATCGACGCCTCGGCGCTGGAGAGCCTGGAGGCGATCAACGCGCGCCTCAAGGATTCCGGCGTGGCGCTGCACCTCGCCGAGGTTAAGGGGCCGGTGATGGATCGCCTGCAGCACACCGAGTTCTGCCACGAGATGACCGGCAAGGTGTTTCTGAGCACCTATGATGCTTGGCAGGAGCTGCGGGGTTTCGGCGACGGCCGCCTGTCGCGGCGTTGCGCCGAGATGCAGATGGGCGCCGTGCCGGGCGCGACCTTCGATGACGAGGCACAGCCGCATCCGCGGATGCCTTGAACGACTTACCCAAGGTTTTTGTAAAGGAGACACAAGCGTGGACTGGAGTTCATCCCTGCAGGGATTGGCCGGCGGCGCGCTGATCGGCCTCTCTGCCACCTGGCTGATGGCCACCCTGGGCCGCATCGCCGGCATCAGCGGCATCGTCGGCACCCTGATCACCGCCCGGCCGAAGGGCGACAGCGCCTGGCGCCTCACCTTCGTGCTCGGCCTGATCAGCGGCCCCCTCGTGGTGATGCTGCTGGGCGGTGGCCTGGGCAACGTCGCCGGCGGCGCCGTCGACGTCACCGGCCGGGTGATCGGTGAACCCGCCGGCGGCGTGGCGCTGATGCTGCTGGCCGGCCTGCTGGTGGGTCTGGGCACTGGCCTGGGCAGTGGCTGCACCAGCGGCCACGGGGTCTGCGGCCTCTCGCGGCTCTCGGTGCGCTCGATGGTGGCGACCGTCACCTTCCTGGTGGCGGCCATCGTCACCGTGTTCGTGGTGCGGCACGTGATCGGAGGTGGCGCATGAAAACGCTCATGGGCTATATCGCCGGGCTGATCTTCGGCCTGGGGCTTGCCGTCTCCGGCATGACCGACCCGGCCAGGGTGCTGGGCTTCCTCGACGTCGCCGGCGCCTGGGACCCGACCCTGATGTTCGTGCTCGGCGGCGCCGTGGTCACTAACTTCATCGGCTACCGGCTGGTGCTCCGGCGTCCCAACCCGCTGTTCGCCGAGCGCTTCCAGCTGCCCACCCGCCAGGACCTGGATGCCCACCTGATCGGTGGCTCGGCGCTGTTCGGCATCGGCTGGGGCCTCTCCGGCTACTGCCCGGGGCCGGCCATCGCCTCCGTGGGTGGGCTCACCGCCCCGCTGGTCGCCATGCTGGTGGCGATGGTCGCCGGCTGGTTCCTGGCCCGGGCGGTCCCCGCCCGGGGCTGAGCCTGATCGGCATCAAGCGACGCCCCCGCAGGCCCCGCCGGCGGGGGCGTCGTCGTCTACGACCAATGGATCGCCGGTTCCGACTTATATGTTCATAACCATTAACGCAGGCTTAATGGGGCGGTGACAGGATGTCGCACAACGAGAGGACCCTGCCATGCACGTACTGTTGATCGAGGATGACGCCCTGGTGGCCTCGGGCATTCGCGCCGGCCTGGCGATGCACGACTACGTCGTCGATCACGTGGCGAGCATCGCCGAGGCGCGCCGAGTCCTGGAGAGCGTGGCCAGCGACGTGGTGATCCTCGACCGCGGCCTGCCCGACGGCGACGGCCTCGCCCTGCTCGAGGAGTGGCGCGACGCCGGGGTGACCACCCCGGTGCTGGTGCTGACGGCCCGCGATGCGGTGAGCGACCGGGTGGCGGGGCTGCAGGGCGGTGCCGACGACTACCTGGTCAAGCCCTTCGACCTCGACGAGCTGGTGGCGCGGCTGCAGGCGCTGCTGCGGCGCGCCGCCGGCCGCTCCCACCCGCTGATCGAGCACGGCGCCCTGTGCCTCGACCCGGTGGCCCGCGAGGTGACCCTGCGCGGCCGGCCGGTGTCGCTGTCGCGCCGCGAGCTGGTGCTGCTGGAGGCCTTCCTCCAGGCGCCGCGCAGCGTGCTCTCCGCCGACCAGCTCAAGGACAGCCTCTACGGCATGAGCGAGGACGTGGAGAGCAACGCCCTCAACGTGCATATCCACCACCTGCGCCGCAAGCTCGGCGGCGAGGTGATCGAGACGGTGCGCGGGCTCGGCTACCGGCTGGGGCCGCCGCTGGGCGAGGGCGCCGGCGAGGCGCGCGCGTGAGCCTGCGCACGCGGCTGCTGCTGACCCTGGGCGTCACCCTGGCGCTGCTCTGGGGGCTGGCCGCCGCCTGGCTGTTGCGTGACCTCGAGGAGCAGTTCGTGGCCACCCTGGACCAGCGCCTGGCGCAGTCGGCGCGCATGGTCGCGGGGCTGATGGCCCAGCTGCCCGAGGAGGTGTGGCTCGAGGCGGACCGGCGGGCGCTGTCGATCCCCCCCATCGAGGGGCTCGCCTGCCAGGTGCACTCGCCGCGTGGCGAGATCATGGCGCGCACCCACACCGACCTGGAGTCGATCCTGGCGGCAGGAGAACGCGGCCATGCCTACCGCGAGGAGGGCGGCGTGACCTGGCGGGTGTTCACCTACGAGCGGGGCGGGCTGACCATCACCACCGCCGACCGCATGGACGAGCGCGACATGCTGCTGGGCAACGTGATCAAGACCGCCACGCTGCCCTTCGTGGTGGCCATGCTGGGCAGCCTGGTGGCGCTGTGGATCGGTGTGGTGCGTGGCCTGGCGCCCATCGCGCGGCTGCGCGACTCGCTGGCGCGCCGCCATCCGGATGCCCTGGCGCCGGTGGCCACCTACGGAGTGCCCGGCGAGCTGCGCCCACTGGTGGAGACCCTCAACGGCCTGCTGGCGCGCATCCAGCAGGCCATCGTGCGCGAACAGCGCTTCACCAACGATGCCGCCCACGAGCTGCGCACGCCCCTCACCGCCATCAAGACCCACCTGCAGGTGGCCGGCCGGGTGGAGGGCGAGGCGGCGCGCGAGGCCGTCGCCTACGCCGAGGAGGGGGTCGAGCGCCTGGCGCGGATCCTCGACCAGCTGCTGATGCTGGCGCGGGTCGAGGGGCGGCTGACCTTCGAGGACGGCACCCTGTGTCGTCCCGCTGAGG
Source organism: Halomonas sp. PBN3 (assembly GCF_000475415.1). Taxonomy (NCBI): domain Bacteria; kingdom Pseudomonadati; phylum Pseudomonadota; class Gammaproteobacteria; order Oceanospirillales; family Halomonadaceae; genus Halomonas; species Halomonas sp. PBN3. The sequence goes on from NZ_AXCA01000163.1 coordinate 114,166, forward strand.
TGGTGGCCCTGGCGCTGCGCGACAGCGGAGCGCCCACCGCGCGTTTCGCGCTGCCGGAGGCCTGGCCCGAGGCGCCCCTGGCGCTGCCGCGGGAGCTGGCGGTGACCGCGCTGCGCAACCTGATCGACAACGCCCTGCGCCACGGCGGCGAGGGGACCAGGGTGACGCTCGACGCCGTGCGCGGGCCCGGGGGCGAGGTGACCTTCCGGGTGATCGACCAGGGCCCCGGGGTCGATGACGAGGCCCTGGCGCAGATGGCGCGGCGCTTCTGGCGCGCCAGCAAGCAGCACGGCAGCGGCCTGGGCCTGGCCGTGGTGGCCGCCATCACCGAGCGCTTCGGTGGTGGCCTGGCATTCGTCCGTCCCGAGCAGGGCGGGCTGGAGGCTCGCCTGACCTTCCCGGTCCAGGCGAGCCAAGGCGCCCCGCCAGGGGCACGAGGGATCGCCCCGCGCCCGGGGCCACGATAGAAGACCCAAGACAAGACCCACGACACCAAGAGGGGAATACCGATGACCAGCAAGAGGATCGCGAGCGGGCTCGGCCTGCTGCTGGGCGCCGGCCTGGCCGCCGGCCAGGCCCTGGCGCTCGAGGGGGACGCCGAGCGTGGCGAGGCGGCCGCGGGCACCTGCGTGGCCTGCCACCAGGCCGACGGTAGCGGCATGAACGTGCCGGGCGGGCAGTCCTGGCCGCGCCTGGCGGGGCTCGATGCCGACTACATCGCCAAGCAGCTGCACGACTTCCAGGCCGGGCGTCGCCAGAACGCCAGCATGATGCCCTTCGCCAACATGCTCGATGACCAGCAGATCGCCGATGTGGCGGCCTACTACAGCCAGCTGCCCGCCACCCAGGGCGACGGTGGCGACGTCGACGAAGCGGTGCTGGCCCGCGGCGAGCAGATCGCGATGCGCGGCGACTGGGACGAGTACATCGTCTCCTGCAAGAGCTGCCATGGTCCCGGCAACCAGGGCGTGGGCGGTACCTTCCCGGGCATCGCCGGCCAGCACGCCGGCTACATCGAGAGCCAGCTGCGCGCCTGGCAGGCCGGCGAGCGCAGCAATGATCCCCAGAACCTGATGGGGGCCATCGCCCAGCGCATGAGCGACGAGGACATCACCGCCGTGGCGGCCTGGCTGGCCAGCCAGCCGTCGGCCGACGAGTAAGGGAGACGAGACCATGAGCAATCGCAGGAAGACGCTGGTACTGGCTGGTGCGACCCTGGCCGCCGGCGCAAGCCTGGTCGCCTGGGCCGAGACCGAGGGGCACCCCTACGACACGCTGGTGGAGATGGGCTATCCGGCGCCCCAGGAGGGCGAGCTGGTCCACGTGCCACCGACCATGGCGGACCTCGAGGCGGCCGACATGAAGCCGCAGACCAAGGCAGTGATCCGGCGTGGCTACGACCTCTTCACCAACACCCAGCAGCTGCGCGGCAAGAACGTCTTCAACGACATGAACTGCTCCAGCTGCCACCTGGGCGAGGGGCGCCAGCCCTTCAGCGCCCCGGTGTGGCCGGCGGCGGTGACCCTGCCGGACTTCCGCGGGAAGAACCAGCACGTCAACAACCTCGAGGAGCGCATCGCCGGCTGCTTCGCCTACTCCATGAACGGCACCCCGCCCGAGTACGGCAGCGACGACATGCTGGCGCTCTCTGCCTACCACCAGTGGCTGGCCAAGGGCGCCCCCATGTACCCGGACCAGCCCATCTACGGCCGCGGCTTCCCGGCGCCGGAGCGCCCCGAGGAGCTCAGCTACGCCAACGGCGAGGCCCTCTACGTGGAGAACTGTGCGGTCTGCCACGGCGAGGACGGTAGCGGCCTCTACCAGGACGGCGAGTATGTCTTCCCCGCCCCCTGGGGCGACGGCTCCAACAACTGGGGCGCGGGTATCGTGCGCACCCACACCGCGGCCGGGTTCATCAAGAACAACATGCCGCTGGGCCAGCCGCTGTCGCTCTCCGACCAGGAGGCCTGGGACATCGCCTACTACATGACCCAGCAGGAGCGTCCGCAGGACCCGCGTTACAACGGCAGCGTGGATGAGGTGCTGGAGAAGTTCGGCCCCACCTTCCACAAGCACTCCAGCTACGGGCAGGTCCGTGAGGTGGATGGCCACCGTCTCGCCGACCACGCCAACTGGGGCGAGAAGGGCGAGGAGGTCAAGCCCTGGAACGTCGGCCAGCCGCGTTTCGAGGACCTCGACGTCGAGCAGTAGGCCGACCCCGGCGCCGAGACCTCGGCGCCAGGAGGCAAGCAAGCAGGAAGGCCCCGCCCGGCAGCAGCCGGGCGGGGCCTTTCTCGTCACGAGGAGGTGCGCTTGAGGGTCAGGGCGCCGGGCCGCCCATCGCCTCCTCGAGGCGCTCGGGGCTAGGCACGCCCTCGATGCGGTCCACCCGGTTCCCCGTGCGGAAGAGGGTGGTGGGGGTGGCCATGAAGCCCAGCGAGTCGAACAGCTGGTTGTTGGCGAAGACCTGCTCCTCGATCTCCCGCGGCTGGGGGCCGGGCGCGACCTCCTCGCCCTCGCCGCTGTGGGCATGCAGGGCGGCGGCCGGGTCGTCGGCGCCGAGCAGGGCGGCGGCCTTGGCCGGGCTGTCCTGGGCCAGCACGCCGATCATGATGTGGCGCAGCTGCACCCTGCCGGCCTCGATCCAGGGGCGGGCGTCGTGCCAGAACTGGCGGCAGTAGGGGCAGTTGGGGTCGGTGAAGGTGTAGACGATGCGCTCGGCGTCGGGGTCTCCGTCGGCGATCCAGTGGCTCTCCTCCAGCTCCTGCCAGACCTCGGCGAACTGTTCGGCGCGCACGTGCTCGTCCAGCGCCGCCTCGGAGAGGTTGTTGCCTTCGGCGTCCACCAGGGTGCCGACGATGGCGTGCTCGCCGTCGGGCAGCAGGTAGATGGCGACCTCGCCGCCGAGGTGACTGGCGCCGAAGCCGCGCAGCCCGCCGGGCCCCTCGAACTCGCCGTGTATGGTCAGCCCCTGCTCGGTGAGGGCGGCAACCGGGGCGGGCAGGTCATCATTGGCCAGGGCCGGAGCCATGAAGGCCAGGGTCAGGGCGCCGATGGCCGGCAACTTGAGTGTGTGTCGCATTGTGGGTCCTTGTGACGGTTGTCGTGAAGGCTGAGGTGCAGTGTCTCGAAGCAGGGCGTCAGCGCAGGCGTTCCAGTCCCTGGCGCAGGGTGGCGTGGGAGAGTTCGCCGAAGTGGGTATCCACCAGATGCCCCTCGGCGTCATAGAACAGCGTGGTGGGCATGGCCATGGCGCCGGTCACGTCGCCTAGGGCGGTGCGTGCATCGAGCAGCACGTTGTCCAGTTCCAGAGACTGTTCATCGAGGAAGCGGTTCACCAGCGCCACATCCTCTCCCTGGTTGACGAAGGCGAAGGTGATGTCGCTGGCCTCGTCCTGGGCCTGCTCGAATACCGGCATCTCGCGCCGGCACGGCGGACACCAGGTGGCCCACAGGTTGACCACCAGCGGCTGGCCCTGACGCTCGGCCAGGCCCGGCAGATCGGTGGCCTCGCCCGCCAGGGTGGTCAGGGGCGTGTCGGGAAGCGGGCGGCCGCGCTCTTCCATCAGCAGCAGCGGGCCGGCGGTCAGCCCCCAGGCCAGGACGCCGGCCAGCAGTGCGCCGCCCAGCGGCACACGCTGGCGGGGGGAGCGCCACAGCTGCCAGGTGGCATAGCCCAGGCCGGCTACCAGGCCGCCCAGGGGGTCGAAGCCGCCATCGCGGATATCCAGCAGTGAAAGGACGCCGTCGTAGCTGCTCCAGTAGCGCGCCACGAACACCAGGCGCGCGCCGACCAGGGCGATCAGCAGCAGGTTGAAGAGGGTGTCGGCCGTGGGCGTGCGGTGGCGTCGGCCGATCAGTGCCCCGGTCAACAGGGCGATGCCGAAGGCCAGGATGATCAGCAACTGGCCGATCGAGAATCCCATGGGACCCACGGCGATGCTCTGGTTCAATGCCTGCATGGCGAAAGGCTCCTTGCCGATGAATCCGTCGGCGGTCATGCCGCCAGGAGCAGAGCCTGACAGCCGGTGATTAGCGGTGCATTAATCTCCATCGCGCTGGGGCGTTATGTCGCAAGCGCGAACACGTGGCCGCTCCTGACCTATGCTGTGTCATCAGGTTCCCATTTCCGAGAGGATCACCCGCATGCTGCCACGTTTCTCCTTGTCCTGGCGCGGCCCGATGGTTGCGCTGCTTGCCTGTCTGGCCAGCGGCGCGGCACTGGCCGACTCGCTTAGCGTCGAGGGTGCGCATGTGCGCGCCGTGCCGCCGGTCTCCACCACCACCGCCGCCTTCATGCGGCTGCACAACAGCGGCGAGGCCGACCGCGAGCTGGTGGCGGCGAGCACCCCGGCGGCCCGCGTGGCGGAGCTCCACAATCATGTGCATGTGGATGGCGTGATGCAGATGCGCCAGGTGGAAACGATCCCGGTGCCGGCGGGTGAGGGCGCGCAACTGGCCCCGGGCGGCTATCACCTGATGCTGATCGATCTGGTCGAGCCGCTCCACGAGGGCGACGAGGTGGCGCTCAGCCTGACCTTCGATGATGGCCAGACCCTGGAGCTCCAGGCGCCGGTGCGTCGCATCGAGACCATGGGGCACGGCCAGGCAGACGAGCCGGCCGCAGGGATGTCACACTCCGGCCACTGAGGCAGCGCCGCTGGGCGGGCGGGGCTCGAGTCAGTACAATACGACGAGTCCCGTTTCCCCTTTCTGGAACCCTGCCATGCACTGTCCCTTCTGCGGCACCCACGACACCAAGGTCACCGACTCGCGGCTGGTCGCCGAAGGGGACCAGGTGCGGCGGCGTCGCCAGTGCGTGGCCTGCGGCGAGCGTTTCACCACCTACGAGACCGCCGAGCTGGTGATGCCGCGGGTGATCAAGGGCGATGGCTCCCGAGAGGCCTTCAACGAGCAGAAGCTGCGTGCCGGCATGCTGCGTGCCCTGGAGAAGCGCCCGGTCAGTGCCGAGGCCATCGAGGCCTCGGTGCAGCGCATCCGCCAGACCCTGCGCGCCCGCGGCGAGCGCGAGATCCACGCCCGTGACATCGGCGAGGCGGTGATGGCCGCGCTGCGCGGCCTCGACCAGGTCGCCTACATCCGCTTCGCCTCCGTCTACCGCCGCTTCCAGGACATCGACGAGTTCCGCGCCGAGATCGAGCGTCTCGCCCAGGATCCTGACCAGCCCGCCTCCCGCTGACCCGGAGCCTCCAATGGCCGACCCCACGCCCCCGCACGCCTGGATGGCCCGTGCCCTCGAGCTGGCCCGCCGCGGCCTCTACACCACCCACCCCAACCCCCGCGTCGGCTGCGTGCTGGTCAAGGACGGCCGCGTGGTGGGGGAGGGCTACCATGCCCGCGCCGGCGAGCCACACGCCGAGGTGCACGCCCTGAGCGCCGCCGGCGAGGCGGCGGCCGGCGCCACCGCCTATGTCACCCTGGAGCCCTGCTCCCACCAGGGGCGCACCGGCCCCTGCGCCCAGGCGCTGATCGCGGCCGGCGTCGCCCGGGTGGTGGTGGCCATGGAGGATCCCAACCCGGCGGTGGCCGGCCGCGGCATCGCCATGCTGCGCGAGGCCGGCATCGAGGTGGCGGTGGGCATCGCCGAGGACGAGGCCCGGGCGCTCAACGCCGGCTTCGTGCGGCGCATGGACCATGGCCGCCCCTTCGTGCGCCTGAAGATGGCCATGAGCCTCGACGGCCGTACCGCCATGCAGTCGGGCGAGTCCCAGTGGATCACCGGCCCCGAGGCACGGCGCCAGGTGCAGCGCCTGCGCGCGCGTTCCAGCGCCGTGCTCACCGGGGTGGAGTCGGTGATCTTCGACAACTCGCGGCTCACCGTGCGCGCCGACCAGCTAGGCCTGCCCGATGCCGAGGCCATCGCCGCCCGCCAGCCGCTGCGGGTGATCGTCGACAGCCGCCTGCGCCTGCCCGAGGCGGCGGCCTGCCTCACCGAGCCGGGGCGCACCCTGGTGGTGGCGGTGGAGGGTGTCGAGGAGGAGCGCATCGCGCGGCTCACCCGTGCCGGGGCCGAGGTGCTCACCCTGCCCGCCGGCGCCGACAGCCGGGTCGACCTCGACGCCGTGCTGCGCCACCTGGCCGAGGCAGAGCAGGCCAACGAGGTGCTGCTGGAGACCGGGGCGACGCTGGCCGGCGCCATGCTCGACGCCGGCCTGGTGGACGAGATGCAGCTCTTCGTGGCGCCCACCCTGCTCGGCGGCGACGCCCGGCCGCTGTTTCAGCTCGCCGGCATCGAGACCATGGCCCACCAGCGTGGCCTGGAGATACTCGATATCCGCGCCGTGGGGCAGGACTGGCGCATCACCGCCCGGCCCAAACGCCGTAGTCCGACGCGCTAGCGCCTTGGTTCAGGGCTATCGCAGATAGCCTGGCTGCTCGATAGCTCGGGGCTGATCTGGCGATAAGCCTACGAGGAGGCGCTGTAAATACCTCCCTGTACGCTACCTCGGCCGTCCCTGGTCCTCGGACCTCCTCTTCGGCTTATCCCCAGCGCCCCTTGGTTCGGTAACTGCGATAGCCCTGCGCCTTGGTTGCCTTTACTGGCGCGCAGCGACCGACCACGGTACCCTGACGCCGTTTCGAGGCGGGCGACGCCCCCGGCCGACGCCAGCGTCGCCGAGCGCCGACGCCCGCCCGCGCAGAACTTGTGGAGATCTCATGGTGCACGCCACTAGCGGGGGCCTGGCCCCCATCGAGGACCTGATCGAGGACATTCGTCAGGGCAAGATGGTGATCCTCATGGATGACGAGGATCGCGAGAATGAAGGCGACATCATCATGGCCGCCGAGAAGGTGCAGGCCGAGCATATCAACTTCATGGCCCGCCACGCCCGCGGCCTGATCTGCCTGCCCATGACCCGCAGCCGCTGCGAGCGCCTGCGCCTGCCGCTGATGGTCAACGACAACGGCTCCGGCTTCGGCACCAAATTCACCCTCTCCATCGAGGCCGCCGAGGGGGTCACCACCGGCATCTCCGCCGCCGACCGCGCGCGCACCGTGCAGGCCGCTGTGGCCCACGACGCCCGCCCCGAGGACATCGTCCAGCCCGGCCACATCTTCCCGCTGATGGCCGAGCCCGGCGGCGTGCTGCGTCGCGCCGGCCACACCGAGGCCGCCTGCGACCTCGCGGCCCTGGCCGGCCTCGACCCCAGCGGCGTGATCTGCGAGATCATGAACGACGACGGCACCATGGCCCGGCGCCCCGAGCTCGAGCGCTTCGCCGAGGAGCACGGCCTGAAGATGGGCACCATCGCCGACCTGATCCACTACCGTATCCACAACGAGCAGACCGTGGATCACGAGGAGTCGACCACGGTGCAGACCGCCCACGGCGAGCTCACCCTGCACGTCTTCCGTGACAGCATCCAGGGCGCCCACCACCTGGCGCTGGTCAAGGGGCGGCCGAGCCCCGAGGCGCTCACCACGGTGCGCGTGCACCTGGCCAGCACCATGCGCGACCTGCTCTGCCTGGAGAAGGGCGACGGGGGGCACTGGGCCTCCCACGCGGCGATCGCCGAGGTCGCCCGCAGCGAGCGCGGCGTCTTCGTGCTGCTCGACGACGGCCGTCCGCATCTCGACCTGCGCGACCAGCTCGACATCTTCCTCGAGCGCCGTCGGGCGCCGCGCAGCAGCGCCTCAGATGGCGCCGGCAACTACCTGACCATCGGCACCGGGTCGCAGATCCTGCGCCACCTCGGCGTGGGCCAGATGCGGCTACTCAGCTCGCCGTGGAAGTTCTCGGCGCTCTCCGGCTTCGACCTCGAGGTGGTCGAGCGCCTGGGCCCCGAGGACGTGGCGCGCCCCGGCGACGAGGCCTCCGACGACTGAGCCGGCCGGCGCCGGCTCCCGTTCACCCCCGTTCTTCAACACCCTATTTCACCCCCAGGGCGCGGCGTCGCCGCCCCGAGGGGCACAGCAGGAAACCGACATGGAACCCATTGCACAACTCGAAGGCAGCTTCGTCGACGTCGACGGTCGTTACGTGATCGTGGTGGGGCGCTTCAACCACCACGTGGTGGACAGCCTGGTGGAGGGCGCCGTGGATAGCCTGGTGCGCCACGGCGTCGACCCCGAGAACATCGATATCGTCCACGTGCCGGGCGCCTGGGAGCTGCCGCTGGCGGTCAAGCAGGCGCTCAAGGTGGCCCGCCCCGAGGCGGTGATCGCCCTGGGCGCGGTGATCCGCGGCGGCACCCCGCACTTCGAGTACGTGGCCGGCGGCTGCAACGCGGCGCTTGGCAACCTGCAGTTGGAGTTCGACACCCCCATCGCCAACGGCGTGCTGACCGTCAATTCCATCGAGCAGGCCATCGAGCGCTCCGGCACCAAGGCCGGCAACAAGGGCGCCGAGGCGGCCATGGCCGCCATGGAGATGGTCTCGCTGATGCGCCAGCTGGGTGGCGGTGCCGAGGAGGAGGCATGAGCCGCGAGCGCGCGCCTTCCAAGGCGCAGCAGTCACGCCGCGCCGCCCGCGAGCTGGCGGTGCAGTGCCTCTACCAGTGGCACATGACCGGCAAGTCGATCACCGCGGTGGAGGCGGAGTTCAGGAGCCAGGTGGCCGACGACGACCTCGAGGACCACGAGAACTGGCACAAGGTCATGGAGATCGCCGACCTGGCGCTGTTCCATGAGCTGGTGCACAACGTGGCGCGCTTCAAGGCCGACCTCGACGCCTCCATCTCGCCGCTGCTCGACCGCAAGGTCGACGAGCTCGACGCCATCGAGCTCACCATCCTACGCCTGGGCGCCTACGAGCTGTCGCGGCGGCTGGACGTGCCCTACCGGGTGGCGATCAACGAGGGCGTGGAGCTGGCCAAGTCGTTCGGTGCCACCGACGGCCACAAGTACGTCAACGGCATCCTCGACAAGCTTGCCGGGCGCCTGCGTGGTGCCGAGGTGGCCGCCCGCCGCCGCTGAAGGGAAACCGGATGCATAGCGAATTCGACCTTATCGCCCGCTACTTCACTCCCGCTCCCCCCGGCCCGGAGGCCGGCGTGGCGCTGGGGGTGGGTGACGACTGTGCGCTGCTGGCGCCCACCCCGGGCCGGCGGCTGGCGGTAAGCGTCGACACCTCGGTGGCGGGGGTGCACTTCCCTGCCGAGGCACCGGCCGAGGCGATCGGCCACCGCGCCCTGGCGGTGAGCCTCTCGGACCTGGCCGCCATGGGGGCCCGCGCCCGCTGGTGCTTCATGGCGCTGACCCTCCAGGCGCGCCCGGACGCCTGGCTCGAGGCCTTCTCTCGCGGCTTCAAGGCGCTGTGTGACGCCACCGGCACCACGCTTGCCGGCGGCGACATCACCCGCGGTGAGCTGGCCATCGGCGTCACCGTGATGGGCGAGGTGGCGCCTGAGGCCGCCCTGACTCGTGGCGGCGGCCGGCCCGGTGACCTGGTGGCGGTCACCGGGGCCCTGGGCGGCGGCGCCGGCGGCCTGGCGGCCTGGCAGGCCGGCGAGCGCGATGTCGGCCATCCCTTGCTCGCCCGCTACCTCTTCCCCCGGCCGCGGCTGGCCGCCGGCGAGGCGCTCGCCAGGCTTGCCACCGCCGCGGTGGACCTCTCCGACGGCCTGCTCGCCGATCTGGGCCACATCCTCGAGCACTCCGGCGGCGGCGCCCGGCTCGAGCCCGAGGCGCTGCCCCTGGCCGAGGGGCTGGTGGAGGCGCTGGGCGAGGCCCGGGCGCAGGAGGCGGCGCTCTCCGGCGGCGACGACTACGAGCTGCTGATCTGCCTGCCCGCAGAGCGCCTCGAGGAGGCCCGTCGGCGCCTCGCGACGCTGGGGCTGCCGCTGACGGTGATCGGGCGGCTGACCGAGGCGCCGGGGCTGCACGGGGTGCCGGGGGCTCGCCGCCTCGGTTGGCAACACTTCCGCGGCGACGAGACGGGAGAGCGCCCATGAACCGCGCCCCGGCCAGCGTCTGGCATCGCCCCTCCCACTTCCTCGCCTTCGGCCTGGGCAGCGGGGCCGTGCCCTTCGCCCCCGGCACCTTCGGTACCCTGGCCGCCATCCCCTTCTACTGGCTGCTCTCGGAGCTGCCCCTCGACTGGTACTGGGGCGTCATCGTCATCGCCTTCCTGTGGGGCGTGTGGCTGTGCGAGAAGACCTCCCGGGACCTCGGCGTCCACGACCACTCCGGCATCGTCTGGGACGAGTTCGTGGGCTACTGGATCACCATGGCCGCGGTGCCCTTCTCCTGGGAGGCGGCGCTGTGGGGCTTCGTGGTGTTTCGGGTGTTCGACGTGATCAAGCCGTTTCCCATCCGCTGGGCGGATCGCCGGGTGGCCGGGGGCTTCGGCATCATGATCGACGACGTGCTCGCCGGCATCTACGCCTGGAGCCTGATGCACCTCTGGTTCTGGCTACACTAGGAAGGTGGCCCGCGTCGCCGGGAAGGCGTCATCGGGAAGGGAGGCTGGATGCGCAAGGAACGACTGATCGTACCGGTGGTGGTGGGCCTGGCGCTCGTCTGGGCAGTGGCCCAGTACGCCGCCTCGCTGCTCTTCGAGCGCGAGCTCGCCCGTACCCTGGCCGACCTCGAGGCCCGCGGCGAGCTGGTGGTGGAGCGCGAGGACGTGGAACGCGGCTGGCTCTCCTCATCGGGGCGGATGCGCATCGCGCCGCTGCTCGGCGACGCCTGGCAGCTCGCCTTCACCTATGAGGCCCGCCATGGGGTGCTCAGTACCCGCCTGGAAGGGGAGCTCTCGCCCACCCTGGGGCCGGCCCAGCGGCGGTTGTTCGGCGATGCGCTCCCGTCCCGGTCACCGCGCTGGCACGCCCGCTACCAGACCCTGGGCGGCACCCTGGAGGGTAGCCTGGGCCTGGCGCCCTTCGTGGTGCGCCAGGGCGAGCGCGAGCTCGACTTCCAGGGCGGCCAGGTCACCTTCGGCGGCGAGTATGGCGACTGGTGGCTGCGGGCCCGCCTGCAGCCGCTGCGCCTGACCGACGGGGTCGCCACCCTCGAGGCCGGGCCGGCAAGCCTCGAGAGCCGCTACGCCTACACCGAGGGAGCCTACCACTTCACCCAGCACGACCTGCTGCGCCTGGAACGCCTGGCCTGGCGCCAGCCCGACCTCGCCCTGGACGGCAGCGAGCTGCTCTATCGCAGCCGCATGCAGCTCGACGACAGCGAGCTCGTCGTCGACGGCGAGCTCGAGATCGGCCAGGTGCTGGCCGCCGAGCAGGTGCTGCTCACCGGGCGGGTTGCCGCGACCCTATCGCGGCTCGACGCCGAGGCCCTGCGCACCCTGTTGCGCCGCCTGCGCGAGGAGGTGATGCGCGCGGGCAGCGACACCCCCACGCCCCGCGAGCTGATCGCGCGGCTGGAGCCGGAGCTCAAGGCGCTGCTCGCCGACTCGCCGCGCGTCGACGTCACCACGGTGGACCTCGACAGCCCCATGCTGGGGATCACCGCGCGCGGCGAGGGCACGCTGATCTTCGACCCGCGGCGCCTCGACGAGCTCGCGGTGTCGCGGCTGGACGATCCCGCCGAGCAGGCGCGCTGGCGCAGCCGCCTGGATGGCGACTTCGTGTGGCATCAGGTGCCCACCGTGGTGGCCCTGTGGCTGGGACTGCCGCTGGATACCCGGGAGCTGGCGATCGACGTGGTGCGCGGCAAGGTGCGCGTCAACGGCCGCCCGCTGCCCCCGCTATGGCGCTGATCGGGCTTGAACTTTCGTGGCGTCGCCCGCATTCCTAGGGCATCGGCACCCGCCCACAGGACACGGAGACCCCATGAGCGACGACCAGGACCGCCATCCCGATTCCCATGAGCCCGAGTGGCTCCACGACGACCACGAGCGCGGCGATGCCTTCGCCGGAGAGGAGCATGGAGGCGCCAGCCAGCATGCGGTGGTGCCCGCCCGGGAGGCGCTGCCCGAGCGCATCTACCTGCTGCCCATCCATAACCGCCCCTTCTTCCCCGCCCAGGTGCAGCCGCTGGTGATCAACCGCGAGCGCTGGGAGGAGACCATCGAGCGCGTCGCCAAGACTCCCCACCACACCGTGGGCCTGGCCTTCGTGGGCGAGGCCGCGGTGGAGGGGCTCTCCCACGACGCCTTCCCCGAGATCGGCACCGCGGTGAAGGTGCACAAGCTGCAGGGGGAGAACAACCAGATCCAGTTCATCGCCCAGGGGCTGCAGCGCTTTCGCATCCAGCGCTGGATCTCGCGGGAGCCGCCCTACCTGGTGGAGGTGAGCTACCCCCGCGAGCCGGTAGATGCCGAGGCCGACGAGGCCCGCGCCTATGCCATGGCGCTGATCAACGGCATCAAGGAGCTGCTGCCGATCAACCCGCTCTACGGCGAGGAGCTCAAGCACTACCTCAACCGCTTCAGCCCCCACGAGCCGGGCCCGCTCACCGACTTCGCCGCGGCCATCACCTCGGCCAAGGGGCACGAGCTGCAGGACGTGCTGGCCACCCTGCCGGTGCTCGCGCGCATGCAGAAGGTGCTGCCGCTGCTGCGCAAGGAGATCGAGGTCGCCCAGCTGCAGAGCGAGATCAGCGACCAGGTCAACGCCCAGATACAGGAGCGCCAGCGGGAGTTCTTCCTGCGCGAGCAGCTCAAGGTGATCCAGCGCGAGCTCGGCATCTCCAAGGACGACCGCGAGAACGACGTCGACACCTTCCGCGATCGCCTCGAGGACCTGGTGGTGCCGCCGCGGGTGCTGACCCGCATCGAGGAGGAGCTCGATAAGCTGGCGGTGCTGGAGACCGGCTCGCCGGAGTACGGCACCACCCGCAACTATCTCGACTGGCTGACCAGCATGCCGTGGGGCGTGCAGAGCCAGGACCAGCTCGACCTCACCCACGCCCGCCAGGTGCTCGACCGCGACCACGACGGCCTGGCCGACGTCAAGGAGCGCATCATCGAGTTCCTCGCCGAGGGCACCTTCAAGGGCGACGTGGGCGGCTCTATCGTGCTGCTGGTGGGCCCGCCCGGGGTCGGCAAGACCTCGGTGGGCCGCTCCATCGCCGAGGCGCTGGGTCGTGAGTTCTACCGCTTCTCGGTGGGTGGCATGCGCGACGAGGCGGAGATCAAGGGCCACCGGCGCACCTACATCGGCGCCATGCCCGGCAAGCTCGCCCAGGCCCTCAAGGAGGTCGAGGTCGAGAACCCGGTGATCATGCTCGACGAGATCGACAAGATGGGGCAGTCCTTCCAGGGCGACCCCGCCTCGGCGCTGCTCGAGGTGCTCGACCCGGAGCAGAACGTCGACTTCCTCGACCACTACCTGGACGTGCGCCTGGACCTCTCCAAGGTGCTCTTCGTGTGCACCGCCAACACCCTGGACTCGATCCCGCCGGCGCTGCTCGACCGCATGGAGCAGATCCGCCTCTCCGGCTACATCGCCGAGGAGAAGATGGCGATCGCCAAGCATCACCTGTGGCCCAAGCTGCTCAAGCGCGACAACATCCCCAAGCAGCGCATCAACCTCACCGATGCCGCCCTGCGCCAGGTGATCGAGGGCTACGCCCGCGAGGCGGGGGTGCGCCAGCTCGAGAAGCAGCTGCACCGCATCGTGCGCAAGGCGGCGGTCAGGCTGCTGGAGAACGACCAGCAGTCGGTGAAGGTCTCGGTGAAGAACCTCGAGGAGTACCTGGGCGCGCCGCTGTTCCGCAAGGAGCAGGTGCTCAAGGGCGAGGGCGTGGTCACAGGCCTGGCCTGGACCGCCATGGGCGGCGCCACCCTGCCCATCGAGGCGGGCAAGGTGCACTCCCTGACCCGAGGCTTCAAGCTCACCGGCAAGCTCGGCGAGGTGATGCAGGAGTCGGCCAACATCGCCTACAGCTACGTGCTGGGCCACCTGGCCGAATATGGCGCCGACGCCGACTTCTTCGACTCCGCCTTCGTGCACCTGCACGTGCCGGAGGGCGCCACTCCCAAAGATGGCCCCTCGGCGGGGGTGACCATGGCCACGGCGCTGCTGTCGCTGGCCAGGCACCAGGCCATCGACCGCCCCCTGGCGATGACCGGCGAGCTGACCCTCACCGGCCAGGTGCTGCCGGTGGGCGGCATCCGCGAGAAGGTGATCGCCGCCCGCCGCAGCGGCATCTTCGAGGTGATCCTGCCCGACGCCAACCGCCGCGACTTCGAGGAGCTGCCCGACCACCTCAAGGAGGGCGTCACCGTGCACTTCGCGAAACGCTACCGGGACGTGGCCAAGGTGGTGTTCGGTTGATGAAGAGACTGATACCACTGGCCCTGGGGTTGTCGGCGGCGGGCAGCGCCGCCGCCGCCGAACGCACGCTGACCGTCTACACCTACGACTCCTTCGTCTCCGAGTGGGGGCCGGGGCCCGCCATCGAGGCGGCCTTCGAGGCGCGCTGCGGCGACTGCGACCTGCGCTTCGTGGCCCTCGACGGCGGCGTCGATATCCTTCAGCGCCTGCGCCTGGAAGGGGAGGGCAGCGGCGCCGACCTGGTGCTCGGCCTGGACATGAACCTGATGGCCGAAGCCCGCGCCCTCGACCTGCTCGCCCCCCATGGCGTCGACACGGGTGCGCTCGAGCTGCCCATCGAGTGGGACGACGACACCTTCCTGCCCTACGACTGGGGCCACTTCGCCTTCGTCTACGACCGCGAGCAGCTGGAGGAGCCGCCGGGCAGCTTCGCCGAGCTCCTCGAGGCCCCGGAGGAGGTCAAGGTGATCCTCCAGGACCCGCGTACCAGCGTCACCGGCCAGGGGCTGCTGCTGTGGATTAAGCACGTCTACGGCGATGCGGCGCCCGAGGCCTGGGAACGGCTCAACGAGCGGGTGCTCACCGTCACCAACGGCTGGAGCCAGGCCTACTTCTCGCTGTTCATGAACGGCGAGGCGCCCATGGTGCTGTCGTATGCCACCTCGCCCGCCTACCACATGGCGGTGGAGGAGACCGACCGCTACCAGGCCGCCGAGTTCGCCGAGGGCCACTACCTGCAGGTGGAGACCGCGGCGAGGCTGTGCTCGAGCGACGAGCCCGAACTGGCCCGCGACTTCCTCGCCTTCATGCTGACACCGGACTTCCAGCGCCATATCCCGCTGGGCAACGTGATGAACCCGGCCATCGACCTGGGTGACGAGCTGCCCGCGGTGTTCGAGCGGCTGATCGACCCCGAGAGCCTGACGTTCACCCCCGAGGAGGTGCGCGACCACCGCCGTGCCTGGATCCGCGAGTGGCTGAACGCGGCGGCGCGCTGAGGCCGCCGCGCTGGGCACGCCCCTCGCCCTGGCCGCCGGGGCTGGGGCTCGCCGCCCTGGCGCTGGTGGCGGGGCTGGGGCTCGGCAGCCTGGGGGCGCTGCTGTGGCAGTCCCGCGAGCTGCACCCGGCCATGCTGTGGCAGGAGCCGTGGCTCGCCGCCATCCTGCGCTTCACCCTGTGGCAGGCGACCCTCTCCACGCTGCTGGTCTTGGGCCTCGCCGTGCCGGTGGCGCTGGCCCTGGCGCGGCGCCCCACCTTCCCCGGCCGGGCCCTGCTGTTGCGTGCCATGGAGCTCTCGCTGGTGCTGCCGACGCTGATCGGCCTGTTCGGCTTGGTGGCGGTGCACGGCCGGCGTGGCTGGGCGGCACCGCTGTGGGAGTGGCTGTTCGGCCTCGAGGCGGGCTACCTCTACGGCCTCTCCGGCATCGTGCTGGCCCATGTGTTCTATAACCTGCCGCTCGCTGCGCGGCTGATGCTGCAGGCGCTGGAGACGGCCCCCGCGGCCCACTGGCGCCTGGCCGCCCAGCTGGGGCTCACCCGCGGGGCAATCTGGCGCACCCTGGAGTGGCCGCGCCTGGCGCCATTGCTGCCGCGGCTTGCGGCGCTGGTCTTCACCCTCTGTTTCACCAGCTTCGCCATCGTCATGACCCTGGGCGGCGGGCCGCGCAGCTCCACCCTGGAGGTGGCGATCTACCAGGCGCTCAAGTTCGACCATGACCTGGCGCTTGCCGCGCTGCTGGCGCTGACCCAATTGACGATCTGCCTGGCGCTGTGGGGGCTGGCGCTCTCCCGGGGCGGGGCGCCCTCGCTGATGGTGGGCAGCGTGCGCCTGCCGCCTCTGGGGCGCTGGCGGCGCCGCGACGCCGCGGGGCCCTCGCGCTGGGTGGACGCCGCCTGGCTGCTGGCCCTGGTGGCGCTGCTGGCCCCGCCGCTCGCGGCCATCGTGGTCGCCGGGCTGGGTGGCCTGGCCGAGCTGCCGAGGGCGTCGAGCCTGTGGCCGGCGGCGGCGAGGAGCCTGGTCATGGCGCTGGGGGCCGGGCTCGGTGCACTGGCCCTGGCGCTCGCCCTGCTGGCCGGCAGCCGCTGGCTGCGCCGTCGCGGACGCGGGGTCCTGGGCCTGGTGATGGAGGGCGGCGGCCAGCTGATCCTGGTGGTGCCGGCGCTGGTGCTGGGCACCGGGCTCTTCCTGCTGCTGCGCCCCACCCTGGGCAGCGGCTGGGAGGGGTACGCCCTGGTGGTGCTGGTCAATGCCCTGATGGCGCTGCCCTTCGCCATGCAGGTGCTGCGCGGGGCGCTGCCGGGGCTCACCGCCCCCGAGGCGCGCCTGGCCGACCAGCTCGGCGTGCACGGGGCCGCGCGGCTGCGCTGGCTCAGCTGGCCGCGGCTGCGTCGCCCGCTGGGCCTGGCGCTGGCCTACGCGATGACGCTCTCGCTGGGGGACTTCAGCGTCATCGCCCTGTTCGGCAGCCCCTCGGCGCCGACCCTCCCGATGCTTCTCTACCAGCAGCTGGGCGGCTACCGCTGGCAGGGGGCGGCGGCCACCGCCCTGCTGCTGCTGGTGCTGGTGACCCTGACCTTCGCCGTGTTGGGTGGCCTGACCCGCCGCCCGTCGCGCCCACGCTGGAGGCCTTGATGCTCGACTGCCGCGACCTCACCTTCCACTACGAGCGCGCCGACCCCGGCGAGACGCCGGCGTTCGCCTTCACCTTCCGCCTGGCCCCGGGGGAGTGCCTCTCGGTGGAGGGCCCCTCCGGCTGTGGCAAGAGCACCCTGCTGGGGCTGCTGGCCGGCTTCCTCGAGCCCGAGGGTGGCACCCTGACCTGGCGGGGGCAGGACCTGCTGGCGCGTCCGCCCTGGGAGCGGGGCATCACCACCGTCTTCCAGGAGCACAACCTCTTCGACCACCTGCCGGTGTGGGCCAACCTGGGGCTCGGCCTGGCGCCGGACCTGCGGCTGACCGCCGACCAGCGCCGGCGCATCACCGAAGGCCTCGCCGAGGTGGGGCTCGCCGGCCTCGAGGCGCGCCTGCCTGGTGAACTCTCCGGCGGCCAGCGCCAGCGGGTGGCGCTGCTGCGGGCGCTGCTGCGAGCCTCGCCGCTGCTGTTGCTCGACGAGCCCTTCACCGGCCTCGACGAGGCCACCCGGGAGGGCCTGTGGGCCCTGGTGCGTCGCCAGCAGCAGGCGGGCGCCGCGGTGATCCTGATCAGCCACGACCGCGACGACATCGACGCCCTGGCCAGCCGCCGCTGCCGGCTAGAGGCGGGGCGGCTTAAGCCGCTTCCCTGAGCCACTGGCCTGACGGCCGGGCGCGTGCCAGAATCGTGGGCTGACCTGGACACCGAGCCGCCGGCACAGGCGGCCGCACGCGAAGAAGAGGACACCATGCCCGAGTACCGTTCCCGCACCACCACCGCCGGCCGCAACATGGCCGGCGCCCGCGCCCTGTGGCGCGCCACCGGCATGAAGGATGACGACTTCCACAAGCCGATCATCGCCGTGGCCAACTCCTTCACCCAGTTCGTGCCGGGGCACGTGCACCTGAAGGACATGGGGCAGCTGGTGGCCCGCGAGATCGAGAAGGCCGGCGGGGTGGCCAAGGAGTTCAACACCATCGCCGTGGACGACGGCATCGCCATGGGCCACGACGGCATGCTCTACTCGCTGCCGAGCCGCGACCTGATCGCCGACAGCGTCGAGTACATGGTCAACGCCCACTGCGCCGACGCCCTGGTGTGCATCTCCAACTGCGACAAGATCACCCCCGGGATGCTCAACGCCGCCATGCGCCTGAACATCCCGGTGATCTTCGTCTCCGGCGGCCCCATGGAGGCGGGCAAGACCAAGCTGCTCGACCACAACATCGACCTGATCGATGCCATGATCTACGCCGCCGACGACCAGTACAGCGACGAGCAGATCGAGGAGATTGAGCGCAGCGCCTGCCCCACCTGCGGCAGCTGCTCGGGCATGTTCACCGCCAACTCCATGAACTGCCTGATGGAGGCGCTGGGCCTGGCGCTGCCGGGCAACGGCACGGTGCTTGCCACCCACGCCGACCGCCGCCGGCTGTTCGAGGAGGCCGGCCATCGCATCGTCGAGCTGGCCAAGCGCTATTACGAGGGGGACGAGGCGCACCTGCTGCCCCGCGCTATCGGCTCCAAGGCGGCGTTCCGGAACGCCATGACCCTGGACATCGCCATGGGCGGCTCCACCAACACCATCCTGCACCTGCTGGCCGCCGCCCAGGAGGGCGGGGTGGACTTCACCATGGCCGACATCGACCGCCTGTCGCGGGAGGTGCCGCAGCTCTGCAAGCTGGCGCCCAACACCCAGCAGTACCATATCGAGGACTGCCACCGCGCCGGTGGCATCATGGCGATCCTCGGCGAGCTGGACCGTGCCGGTGTTCTCGATACCCGCGTGCCTACCGTCTACGGCGACACCCTGAAGGCGGCGCTGGAGGAGTGGGACATCATGCGCAACCCCAGCCCCGAGGTGGTGGAGTTCTACAAGGCCGGCCCCGGCGGCATCCCCACCCAGACCGCCTTCTCCCAGGCCGCCCGCTGGCCGAGCCTCGACGGCGACCGCGCCAACGGCTGCATCCGTGACCTCGAGCACGCCTTCTCCCGCGAGGGCGGCCTGGCGGTGCTGTTCGGCAACATCGCCGAGGATGGCTGCGTGGTGAAGACCGCCGGCGTCGATGAGTCGATCCTGGTCTTCGAGGGCCCGGCCCACGTGGTGGAGTCCCAGGACCAGGCGGTGGAGCATATCCTCGGCGGCCAGGTGAAGGAGGGCGACGTGGTGGTGATCCGCTACGAGGGGCCCAAGGGCGGCCCTGGCATGCAGGAGATGCTCTACCCGACCTCGTATCTCAAGTCCAAGGGGCTGGGCAAGGCGTGCGCGCTGCTCACCGACGGCCGCTTCTCCGGCGGCACCTCGGGGCTCTCCATCGGCCACGCCTCGCCGGAGGCCGCCGCCGGCGGCGCCATCGGCCTGGTGGAGCAGGGCGACATCATCGAGATCGACATCCCCAACCGCGCCATCAACGTCAGGCTCTCCGCCGAGGAGCTGGCCGAGCGCCGCGCGGCGGAGGAGGCCAAGGGTGCCGATGCCTGGAAGCCCAGCATCCAGCGTGACCGCAGGGTCTCCGCGGCGCTCAAGGCCTATGCGCTGCTCGCCACCTCCGCCGACAAGGGCGCGGTGCGCGACCTCACCAAGCTCGACTGACCCACTCGTCCCCCGCGCCCCGGTCTGCCGGGGCGCGGCGTCTCAAGGAAGGCCGCGATGCGAACCCATACCCTGAGCGTCGGCCTGATCGGCTACGGCCTGGCCGGCCAGGTGTTCCACGCCCCGCTGATCCAGGCCGCCAACGGCATGGAGCTCACCGCCGTGGTGTGCAGCGATGCCGAGCGGGTCCACGCCGACCTGCCGGACGTCGAGGTGCTGCCCAAGGCGGCGGCGCTGCTGGCCCGGCGCGATATCGACCTGGTGGCCATCGCCACCCCCAACGAGACCCACTTCCCGCTGGCCAAGGCGGCGCTCGCCGCCGGCAAGCACGTGGTGGTGGACAAGCCCTTCACCCTGACCCTCTCCGAGGCGCGGCTGCTGCGTACCCAGGCGGAAGAGGAGGAGCTCACCCTGAGCGTCTTCCACAACCGCCGCTGGGACAGCGACTTCCTGACCCTCAGGGCGCTGCTCGAGGCGGGTACCCTGGGGCGGGTGGTGTCGCTGGAGTCGCGCTTCGACCGCTTCCGGCCCGAGGTGAGCGACCGCTGGCGCGACCACCATCGCCCCGGGGCGGGTATCTGGTACGACCTCGGCCCGCACCTGCTCGACCAAGCCCGGGAGCTCTTCGGCATGCCGCGGGCGATCCTGCTGGAGCTCGCCACGGTGCGCGACGGCGCCGAGGTGGATGACGACTTCCTCTGCCTGCTGGAGTACGACGGCGCGCGGGTGAGCCTGCAGGCGGGCTCACTGGTGGCCGACCCCACCCCGCGCTTCCGCGTCCACGGCACCCGTGGCAGCTACGTCAAGTACGGCCTCGACCCCCAGGAGGCGCGCCTCAAACAGGCGCGGGCGCTGGTCGAGGGAATGGGCGAGGACCCCGCGCCGGGGCAACTGACCCTGGCCGAGGCCCCCGGGGCCGAGCCGGTGACGCGGGAGCATCCCGGCGAGCCCGGCGACTACGGCGCCTTCTACGCCTCGGTGGCGGAGATGCTGCTCCAGGGCGGGCCGGCGCCGGTGCCCCTCGAGGGTGCCATGGAGACCATGGAGCTGCTCGAGGCGGGACTCGACAGCTACCGCCAGGCGCGCTGGGTGCGGCTCAAGGAGGGCAACGGCGTGCTGCGCCAGCGGCTGCATCGCCGCTGAGCCCCCGGCCCGCTGCCTGGCGCCCCGGGGAAATGGCGAGGCCGACCCCGAGGCGCGGGCGACGCAGCGCTACCAGCGCAGCGGCCCCTCCGCCTCGCGCTCCAGCAGCTTGTCCCGGGCGATGAACAGGGCGGCGATGGCGCGCGCCTCGTGGAAGTCCTCCCGGGCGAGCAGGGCGGGCAGCTCGAAGAGCGCATGGGTCTCGACGATCAGCGGCTCGGGCTCGTCGCCGGGCAGGCGCCTGGGGTAGAGGTCGGTGGCCAGCAGCACCTGCATGCGGTGGCGCATGTAGTTGGGCGCCAGCGACAGCTCCACCAGCGGCTCGATGCTGTGGGCGCCGAAGCCGCACTCCTCCATCAGCTCGCGGTTGGCCGCGGTGATGATGTCCTCGCCGGGGTCCACCAGCCCCTTGGGCAGGGTCAGCACATAGTCCTCGAAGCCGGCGGCGTACTCGCGGATCAGCAGCACGTGCTCGGGGTCGGGCATCGCCACGATCATCACCGCGCCGCTGTCGCTGCCGGTGAGGCGCTCGAAGGTGCGCTCGGCGCCATTGGAGAAGCGCAGGTCGAGGGACTCGACGTGGAACAGGCGGCTCTTCGCCACCGAGCGGCGGTCGAGGATGGCGGGTTTCTGCGGCCGGTCGGGCGGGGTCATGGCGGCTCCGTGTCGGGGGTTCGTGGTGTCGGGAAGCGCCTGCTACCATAGCACCTCCCGCAAGCCACGACCCGGAACCCGCATGATTGACTGGCGCGCCATCGACACCGTCCTGCTGGACATGGACGGCACCCTGCTGGACCTGCACTTCGACAGCCACTTCTGGCTCGAGCACCTGCCGCGGCGCTACGTGGAGCTGCACCAGCTCGACGAGGCCACCCAGGAGGTGGTGCGCTCCAAGGTGGTTCGCGAGCAGGGCACCCTCAACTGGTACAGCCTCGACTACTGGAGCCGCGAGCTCGACGTCGACGTGGTCGCCCTCAAGCGCGAGATCCAGCACCTGATCGGCCTGCGCGGCGACGCCCTGGACTTCCTCAAATGGCTCAAACAGGCCCATCCGCGGGTGGTGCTGGCCACCAACGCCGACCGCGCCAGCCTGGCGCTCAAGCTGCCGCTCACCGGCCTGGAGGAGTACCTGGACGCCATCGTCTCCTCCGCCGACCTCGGCGTGCCCAAGGAGGAGCAGGAATTCTGGTTCGCGCTGCAGGAGGTGGAGCCCTTCGACCCCGCCCGCACCCTGTTCATCGACGACAACCCCAGGGTGCTGGAGAGCGCCCGGGAGTTCGGTATCCGCCACCTGCTGGGCATCAAGCAGCCCGACAGCCGGCGCCCCGAGCGCGAGCTGGAGGAGTTCATCGCCCTGGACCGTTTCGCCACCATCCTGCCCGACAACCTGCCGCCCGCGGCGGGCGAGGGAGGGCGCCATGGATAGTGTCAGGCTCGACAAGTGGCTGTGGGCGGCGCGCTTCTTCAAGACCCGCGGCCTCGCCAAGAAGGCCATCGAGGGCGGCAAGGTGCACTACGACGGCGCCCGGGCCAAGACCAGCAAGGCGGTGGAGGTGGGCGCCATCATCCGCGTGCCCCAGGGCTGGGACATCCTCGAGGTGGAGGTGCTGGCGCTCTCCGACCAGCGGCGCGGCGCCCCCGAGGCGCGCACCCTCTACCGCGAGACCGAGGAAAGCGTGGCGCGCCGCGAGCGTGAGGCGGAGGCGCGCCGGCTCACCAACCAGGCCATGCAGCACCCCCTCAAACGCCCGGACAAGAAGCAGCGCCGCGACATCAAGCGCTTCCAGCGCAACCAGGAGTAGGAGCGCAGATCCTGCGCGATTGGCGCCGTCAGGTGCCCAGGTCCTGTTACCGCTGCTTCGCCAGCCAGCGATCCAGGGCGTTGGCGAACTCGCGGCGGTCGCCGTCGGAGTAGCCCTTGGGCCCTCCGGTATGCTCACCGCTGGCGCGCATGGTCTCCATGAAGTCCCTCATCTGAACCCGTGCCCGGATGTTGCTCTCGTCCAGCGCCTCGCCGCGGGTGGTCATCACCCGGGCGCCGCGCTCGATGGCGGCCATGGCCAGCGGCAGGTCGGAGGTGATCACCAGGTCGCCGGGGGCCAGGCGCTCGACGATCTCGTCGTCGGCGGCGTCGAAGCCATGGCTCACCGCCAGCGCCTTGACCCACTTCGAGCGCGGCAGCGGTACCGTGTGGTTGGCCACGAACCAGGCCGGGGTGGCGGTGCGTTCGGCGGCGCGTACGATGATCTCGCGGGCGACCTTGGGGCAGGCGTCGGCATCGACCCACAGGCTGGGCATGGTCTCTCCTTGTCAGCGTGGCCGCCGAAAAGGCTGGCCAGGGAAGATCGACGATGGTAGCATGCGCGCTCCTCGCATGTGCTGACCCCACCATCCATGGTCGACGCCACCGCCCCTCGGGCCGTGGGCGTTGCAACGCCAGGCAAGGCCCCAAGGGCCGCATCGCCAGCGTTTGAAGTGTGAAGATGGAGCGCCACCGAGATCTCGCCACCCGGGCGGGATCGGCGCAGACGGTCGCCACAGGGGTTCCGAGCGCCATCCTCGATGGCCGGACCCGATGCCAGGTGCGACCGGCGTCCCCGACTCCGATGTCCCGTGCTGCCGCCTTACCAGGCCGCGGCGCGCCTGATCGTTTTTGCCCGCGTCAGGGACGCCTATGAACTTACGCCGGTGACCCCGGCCTACCAAGGTGTGATTGATGACCGCTTCCTCCGTCGCCTCGCCGAGTTTCGGCGATCTTGCCCTGCTGCCCGCCGTTCTCTCCGCCGTGGAGACCCTGGGCTACCAGACCCCGTCCCCCATCCAGGCCGAGACCATCCCGGCACTGCTGGAAGGGCGCGACATGCTGGGCCAGGCCCAGACCGGTACCGGCAAGACCGCGGCCTTCGCCCTGCCGCTGCTTTCGCGTCTCGAGATCAGCCGCCGTGAGCCCCAGGTGCTGGTGCTGGCGCCGACCCGCGAGCTGGCCCAGCAGGTGGCCGTCTCCTTCAGCAAGTACGGCCAGAACCTCCAGGGCCTGGAAGTGGCCACCCTGTGCGGCGGCCAGGAGTATCGCGAGCAGCTCTCCGCGCTGCGTCGCGGCGCCCAGGTGGTGGTCGGCACCCCCGGCCGGGTCATCGACCACCTGGATCGCGGCAGCCTCAAGCTCGACGGCCTCTCCGCCCTGGTGCTGGACGAGGCCGACGAGATGCTGCGCATGGGCTTCATCGACGACGTCAAGCGCGTGGTCGCCGACACCCCCAAGGAGGCCCAGCGGGTGTTCTTCTCCGCCACCCTGCCGGCGGAGATCGAGCGCATCGTCAACCGTTACCTGGTGGACCCGGTGAAGGTGGCCATCGAGTCGCGCACCACCACCGGCGAGAACATCGAGCAGCGCCTGGTGCGCGTCGATGGCGGCGCCAAGCTGGAGGCGCTGTCGCGCATCCTCGAGGTGGAGCCGGTGGATGCCGCCATCGTCTTCGTGCGTACCCGCGCGGCCTGCACCACCCTGATGGAGCAGCTCTCCGCCCGGGGCGTCAACGTGGCCAGCCTCTCCGGTGACCTCGACCAGAGCCTGCGCGAGCGCACCATCCAGCGCCTCAAGCGCGGCAAGGTCGACGTGCTGATCGCCACCGACGTGGCCGCCCGTGGCCTCGACGTGCCGCGCATCACCCACGTCTTCAACTACGACCTGCCCCAGGACTCCGAGGCCTACACCCACCGCATCGGGCGTACCGGCCGTGCCGGGCGTACCGGCATCTCAATCACCTTCGTGGGCTTCCGCGAGGGCCGCAAGGTGGGCTGGATCGAGCAGGCCACCGGCCAGAAGATGAGCGAGATGGCGGTGCCCGACGAGGCGGCCATCCGTGCCCATCGAGACGAGGCCTTCCACCAGAAGGTGATCGCCGCCCTGACCGCCGGTGCCGAGGAGCAGCAGGCGCTGGTCGAGCGCCTGATCGCCGAGGGCTACGACCCCGTCGAGCTGGCTTGCGCCTTCGCCCGCCTGGCGCGCGCCGACGAGGCGCCCATCGGCCGCCTGCAGGCGCCGCGCAAGGAGCGTGCCCCACGTGACGGCAAGCCGGCTCGCCAGAGTGGCCCGCGCGACCGCGGCCCCAGCGAGGGCATGACCCGCTACCGCGTCTCCGTGGGCCACAAGGATGGCGTCAAGCCCGGCCAGCTGGTCGGCGCCCTGGCCAACGAGGGCGGCATCGAGGGCAACCGCATCGGTCGCATCGACATCCGCAACGCCTTCTCGGTGGTGGAGCTGCCCAGCGGCCTGCCCTCCAGCATCCTGGCCAAGATGGCCCGTGCCCGCGTGGCCGGCCGTCCGCTGGAGATCAGCGAGGATCGCGGCGCCCCCGAGCGTGCCCCGCGCCGTCGTCGCGAGGACGGCGAGGCGCCGATTCGCCGCCAGTCCCGGGCGTAACGCCAGGCTCGCCGCCCACCACCAGGGCGGCCTGCCACCCCACGACAGGTCGGAGCCTTGCTCCGGCCTGTCGTCGTTGGTGGCCTCGACACCTTCAATTTCAGGGAGGATGACCGATGTGGAAGCGACTGCCGTTCCGGCTGCGCGGCTACCTGATCACCATGACCGGCGTGCTGCTGCTCTCGCCGGATGCGCTGCTGGTCAAGGACACCAGGGTGGACGTGGCCACCTTCATGTTCTGGCGCGGCCTGCTGCTGGGCGGAGTGCTGCTGCTGATCGCCGCGGCGCGCTATCGTGAGCGGCTGCCGGCGGCCATCCGCGCCTGCGGCCCGGCCGCGCTGTGGTGCCCGCTGGCCTTCGCCGCCAGCGCCTGGGCCTTCGTCGCCGCCAACCGCCTGACCTCCGCCGGCAACGTGCTGGTGATGCTCAACCTGGCGCCGCTGGCGGCGGGGCTGATCGGCATGCTGCTGTTCGGCCAGCGCCTGCGCCGCCAGACCTGGGTGGTGATCGCGGTGTGCATCGCCGGCGCCAGCCTGATGGCGGTCGGCGAGCTGGGGCAGGGCAGCCTGCTGGGATTGGCGGTGGCGCTGATCATCCCGCTCTCCATCGCCATCAACACCACCGTGGCCAGCGCCCAGCGCGGCAGCGGCCGCCGCGGCCTGGACACCACGGTGATCCTGCCGCTGGGCTGCCTGGCGATGCTGCTGCCCGCCGCCGTGATGGGCGGCGCCCGCCTGCCCGAGGGGGACGACCTGCAGCGGCTGCTGCTGATGGGGGCCTTCCTGCCGCTCGCCTACTTCCTGATCCAGACCGGCGCCCGCTACCTGCCGGGCGCCGAGGTCAGCCTGGTGATGCTGCTGGAGACCCTGGTGGGCACCCTGCTGGTGTGGTGGTGGGTGGGCGAGGTGCCCACCGCGCTGGCCTTCGCCGGCGGGGGCATGATCGTCGTCGCCATGCTGGCAAGCTCTCTGCGCGACCTCTATCGCCAGCGCCGCAAGGCCGCCGAGGGCGCGCCGGATACCCGCCGGCTGCGCGACGAAGCGGCGGAGGCGAGCCTCGAGCGCGGCGAGCCCGCCCCCTCGGTGGGCGAGCGCCATTGACCCGGCTGCGCCGGGAGCTTGAAGCGGGAAGAGCGCCGCTTCGCGGCTGGAAGCTGGGAGCCCGGCTGTGCCGGGAGCTGTAAGCTTTAAGCCTTAAGCTGTAAGTGGGTGCCTGCCCCTGTGGGAGCGACGGTCCGGCGCTCCGGCTTCAGTTCGCGAAGGTGGGGCGTTAGCGATGCTGCCAGGCGCTCCGGTCTCAGCGCTTGGCGTGGCTGGTCACGGTTTCGGCGAAACGCACCAGCAGCGAGCGTGCCTCGGGGGTGTCGGTGACGCGGCGCATCAGGTCGTGGGCGTCCTGGCCCTGGTCGCGCAGCTTGTCGACCTGGCGGGCCAGGTAGGCGCGCATCACCTCGGGGGTGAACTCGGGGTGGAATTGCACGCTCCACTGGCGCGGGCCGTAGCGGAGCGCCTGGAAGGCGTCGTGGGCGTTGCGAGCCAGCACCACCGCGCCGCTGGGGGCGGCGAGTACCGACTGGGCATGGGTGAGCTGGGCGGGGAAGTGGCGGGGCAGGGTGCCCAGCAGCGGGTCCTCGCGGCCCGAGTCGGTGAGCGACACCTCGTGGGTGCCGGACTCGCGCCCCGCCGGGTGGTAGCCGCTCTCCCCGCCGAAGGCCGATGCCATCAGCTGGTGGCCGTAGCACACCCCGAGCATCGCCAGGTTGCGCTCCCGGGCCGAGACCAGCCAGGGCTTGAGCGCCTCGCTCCACGGCTCGGCGTCGCTGACCATGGCGTGGGAGCCGGTAATGAAGAGGCCGTCGACGCCGGCCAGGTCGGGCAGCGCTTCCACGCGGGCGTCGAACACCTCGGCGGTGAAGCCGGCCTCCGCCAGGGCCCGCCTGAACAGCGCCTCGAAGTCACCGTGTTGCGCGATCACCTCGGGGAAGGCATCGCCGGTCTTGACGATCAGCAGGCGGGTCATGGCGGCTCCTGGCATGGGGGATGGAGGCGCCTATTCTACTTTCGTTGCAGCCGCTCGCCCAGCGCCGCCATGAAGCGCGCCCCCGCCTCGAGCTGCTCGTGCTCGATGTACTCGTCGGGCTGGTGGGCCTGAGCGATGCTGCCCGGGCCGCAGATCACCGTGGGCAGCCCCTGGCGCTGGAACTGCCCCGCCTCGGTGGCGTAGGCCACCGCACCGGCGGGGCGCTCGCCGAGCAGGTCATGGCACAGCGCCAGCACTTCGGCGTTGTTGTCGTCGGCCAGCGCCGGCACCGTCTGGTTGAGCGGCTCGGTGACGATGCTCGCCTCCGGCGCGCGGCGGCGCATCTCCGCCTCCAGCGCCTCGGCACGGGCGTCGACCCGGCCGATCAGGTCCTCGAAGCGGTCCGAGGGCAGGTGGCGTATCTCCCACTCGAAGGTGCACTCCCGGGCCATGATGTTGATCGCCGTGCCGCCCTGGATCCTGCCCACGTGCAGGCTCGAGTGCACCACGTTGAAGGCCTCGTCGACGCGCCCCTCGGCGCGCAGCTCCGCCATCACCTCCTCGATGTAGGTGACCAGCCGCGCCGCCACATGGATCGCCGAGACCCCCTGGTTGACCTGGCTGGAGTGGCTGGCGCGACCGGTGATGGTGGTGCGCAGGTTGGTGGCCCCCTTGTGGGCCACCACCGGGTGCATCAGGGTCGGCTCGCCGACGATCACCGCCGCCGGCCGCGGGTGCTCGGCCATCAGCCGCTCGATCATGCGCGGCGCGCCGATGCAGCCCACCTCCTCGTCGTAGGAGAGCGCCAGCCAGATCGGGGTCTCGAGCTCGAGCGTCACCCAACGCGGCAGCTCCGCCAGGGCGCAGGCGATGAAGCCCTTCATGTCGCAGGTGCCGCGGCCGAAGAGGCGGCCGTCGCCCCTGTCGGTCAGGGTGAAGGGGTCGCTGGACCAGGGCTGCCCTTCCACCGGCACCACATCGGTATGCCCGGAGAGCACCACGCCGCCTGCCACGTCGGGGCCGATGCGCGCCAGTAGGTTGGCCTTGCGGCCGTCGTCGCTCTCCACCCGCCAGTGGGGCACGCCGTGCTCGTCGAGCAGCGCCTCGACGAAGGCGATCAGCTCCAGGTTGGAATCTCGCGAGACGGTGGGGAAGCCCACCAGGCGGTCGAGCATCTCGGCGGCGGTCATGGCGCACTCCTGAACGGGGGAAGAGGGTCGCAGCAGACTACCACGCCCGCGGGGCAAGCCGAAGGCGGTGACCGGCCGCGCCGCCGATAGCGTCAGGCTATGGGGACCATCGGCGCTCTGGCTTGGCGCAGGCCGTTAACACGCTTATGGTGTTGGCCTGCTTTTACCTTGTGAAATTCCCCTTGCCAGAGGAGGCGCCTCGATGACGAATCCCTCGCTTCTCACCCCGCTCAGGCTCGGCAGCCTGACCCTGCCCAACCGCGTGATCATGGCGCCGCTGACTCGGGCACGTACCCCAGACAGCGTGCCCGGCACGCTGCAGCAGGCCTACTACGGCCAGCGCGCCGGCGCCGGCCTGATCATCAGCGAGGCCACCAACATCTCGCCCACCGCCCGCGGCTATGTCTATACCCCGGGCATCTGGACCGATGCGCAGGAGGCCGGCTGGCGCGACGTGGTCGAGGCCGTGCATGCCAAGGGCGGGCGCATCGCCCTGCAGCTGTGGCACGTCGGCCGTGTCTCCCACGAGATGGTGCAGCCCGATGGCCAGCAGCCCGTGGCACCGAGCGCCCTCAAGGGCGAGGGGGCGGAATGCTTCGTCGAGTTCGAGGACGGCACGGCGGGGCCGCACCCCACCAGCACGCCGCGGGCGCTCGAGACCGACGAGATCCCCGGCATCGTCGAGGACTACCGCCAGGCCGCGCAGCGCGCCAAGCGTGCCGGCTTCGACATGGTCGAGGTCCACGCCGCCAACGCCTACCTGCTCAACCAGTTCCTCGCCACCGGCACCAACCGGCGCACCGACCAGTACGGCGGCTCCATCGAGAACCGTGCGCGCTTCCCGCTGGAGGTGGTCGACGCCGTGGCCGAGGTGTTCGGGCCCGAGCGGGTTGGCATCCGCCTGACCCCCTTCATCGAGCTGTTCGGCCTCACCGACGAGGAGCCCGAGGCGATGGCCCTGTACCTCGCCGACGAGCTCAACCGCCGCGGCCTGGCCTACCTTCACTTCAACGAGCCCAACTGGGCCGGTGGTGACATTACCTTCCCCGAGGGCTTCCGTGAGCAGATGCGCGAGCGCTTCAAGGGCGGGCTGATCTACTGCGGCAACTACGACGCCGAACGCGCCCAGGCCCGCCTGGATGACAACACCGCCGATGCCGTGGCCTTCGGCCGCCCCTTCATCGCCAACCCCGACCTGCCCGAGCGCTTCCGGGTCGGCGCCGCGCTCAACGAGCCCGACCCCAGCACCTTCTACGGCGGCGACGCGACGGGCTACACCGACTATCCCTTCCTCGATAACGGCCACGATCGCCTCGGTTGAGGCGATGCCAGCCAGCCGCTGAACGCCACAAGCCCGGCCCGTGTGCCGGGCTTGTTGTCGGTAGGGGGGTGGTGCGGGGCACTGTCGGTGATTGGCGCACATCAACACCACGACGTAGCATCCACAGAGCGCATTGCCAGGGACCGCCAGCCGGGACTGCCATCGGCAAGTTCAGGCAGGGGTAGGCCGCAGCATCAGGGAGCAGGATATGAACTCCAGTAGCCAGGCACCCATCGTCATCTATCAAGAGGCCGATCAGCAGGTCGAGGTGCGGCTGGACGTGGAGCAGGACACCGTCTGGCTAACGCAAAGGCAGATGGCTGTGCTATTCGGCAAGGATGTCCGCACCGTTAATGAGCATCTGCTGAACGTCTATTCCGAAGGTGAGCTGGAGCGTGATTCAACTATCCGGAAATTCCGGATAGTTCGACAGGAGGGCGCGCGAAAGGTCTCTCGGAACATTGAGCACTACAATCTGGATGTCATCATTTCGGTGGGGTATCGGGTCAAGTCTCCACAAGGCACCCGCTTCCGCCAGTGGGCCACCCGCGTGCTGCGCGAGCACCTCACCCAGGGCTGGACGCTGAGCCGGCAGCGCTTCGAGGATAATGCCCGTGAACTCGAAGCCGCCATGGCGCTGGTGCGCAAGACCGCCAGCAGCCCGGCGCTGGATGCCGCCAGCGGCCGCGGCCTGGTGGATATTGTGACCCGCTATGCCCAGGCCTTCCTGCTGCTGCAGCGCTACGACGAGGGCCTGCTCACTGAACCTCGCGCCGAGGCCGGCGGCCGATTGCCGACGCTGGAGGAGGCCCGAGCCGCGCTTGCATCGCTGAAGGCCGAGCTGATCGCCAAGGGCGAGGCCACCGAGCTGTTCGCCCGGGAGCGCGGCGATGGCCTCGATTCACTGCTTGGCAACCTGGACCAGACGATCTTCGGCGAGCCGGCCTATCCCTCTGTGGAGGCCAAGGCGGCGCACCTGCTCTATTTCGTGGTCAAGAACCACCCCTTTGCCGATGGTAACAAGCGCAGCGCGGCCTATCTGTTCGTCGACTTCCTCTATCGCAACGACCGCCTGCTCGATGCGCACGGCGAGGTGGTGGTCAACGACGTGGGCCTCGCCGCCCTGACGCTGCTGATCGCCGAGTCCGACCCGGCCAACAAGGAGACCATGGTCCGGCTGATCATGAACATGCTGGCTCGCCCCGAGGGGGCTTGATGTAGCTGGGAACTGGGTGGTTGCCTGAGGCGTTTGGCCGGGCCCATTACCCTCGCCTGCTGGCCCCTTCCCCGAATTAGCAAAAATCCGCGTAAACCCTCGCCCACTCGGGCGGGGATACAAGCGGGCAGCGCGATAGCGCTGCTGGGTTTGCGGTATGGGGCCCGGCGGCATAAGCTGTGCATACATCCATGCATCAATGGCGCGCCATGCTGAAGGCTACGAAGGTACGACTCTACCCCACGACCGAGCAGGCGGAGTTCCTGAACCGCCAGTTCGGCGCGGTGCGCTTCGTCTATAACACCGGCCTTCGCATCATGTCCCATCGCCACAAGCGTCACGGCCAGTCGCTGAGCGCCAAGCATGACATCAAGAAGCTGCTGCCCGTGGCCAAGAAATCCCGCAAGTATGGCTGGCTGAAAGATGCCGATTCCATCGCCCTCCAGCAGGCGTGCTTGAACCTCGACCATGCTTTCCAGCGCTTCTTCGACCCCGTGAAGAAGGCCGGCTATCCGCGCTTCAAGAGCAAGCGGGGCAAACAATCCAGCTACCACTGCGTCGGCGTCAAGGCCGGCGACGACTGGATCAAGGTGCCCAAGCTTGGACCCATCAAGGCCAGGATGCATCGACAGGTCGAGGGCAGGCTGAAAAGCATCACCCTGACCCGTACCGTCACCGGCAAGCACTACGCCTCGTTGCTGTTTGACACTGAGCAGGCTGCCCCGGCACCGCTGAAGGACGTTGACGCCGCTAAGGTCCTCGGCCTCGATATGGGGCTGTCGCATCTGGCCATTGACTCCACCGGCCGCAAGATCGCCAACCCGCGCTTCCTCAAGCAGGCGCAGAAGAACCTCAAGCGCAAGCAGCAGGCGCTGTCCCGCACGAAGAAGGGCAGCGCCCGCCGAGCCAAGGCACGGTTACTCGTTGCCAAGGCGCACGAGCGGGTTGCCAACGCCCGCAACGACTTCCAGCACAAGCTCTCTCGACAGATCGTTGACGATAACCAAGCGGTGATCGTCGAGACGCTGAAGGTCAGCAACATGATGAAAAACGCCAGGCTAGCCAAGCACATCGGCGATGCGTCCTGGCATGCCTTGATGTCCAAGCTGGATTACAAGGCCAGGGAGCAGGGCAAGCATCTGGTCAAGATCGACCCGTGGTTTGCCAGCTCCAAGACCTGCCATATCTGCCAGCACAAGATGGACGCCATGCCGTTGAACGTCCGGTCGTGGGAGTGCCCCGCCTGCCACACACAGCACGACCGGGACATCAACGCCGCGCTGAACATCAAGCATCAAGGCATTATCGAGCTGAAGGCGGAAGGGCTGTCCGTCTCTGCCCATGGAGGCTTGCGTAAGTCCGGCACATCGCCGGTTGCTGCCTGAGAAGTGGGAAGCCTCGCCCGCTAGGGCGGGGAGCAGTCACTGGCAGGCTAAGGATATGTCGGACCCACCCCGCCGGGAGAGCGGGGAAGTCACGCCCAGGCAAACCGGGAACGGGTACCACCTATGCAGGGACCACCAGGCCGCGGGGATGGCGGTAGCGCAGGGCGGGATGCCGGCGGCAACTTCGCCTTTCTGGCCGGCCATGATCCGGTGTTTCTCGAGCTCGCCGCCAGCGCCGAGCGAGCCTTCAGCCACGACCCCAACACCACCCTGATCAAGCTGCGCCAGCTTGGCGAGGCCATGGCTCAGGACATTGCAGCTCGTCTCGGCATTGAACTGGATGAGCGTGCCGGCCAGCGTGACCTTCTCTATCGTATCGATAGCGCCCTGGGCCTCGACCCCACCGTGCGCGAGCTGTTTCATACGCTGCGTATCGAAGGCAACAGGGCTACCCACCAGTTCCGTACCCAGCACCGTGAGGCGATCCAGGGGCTCAAGGTCGCCCGCAATCTGGCGGTCTGGTTTCATCGCGCCTTCGCCGACCCCGACTTCAAGCCCGGCGCCTTTCGCCCACCGCAAGACCCCAGCCGCGAGCTGCGCGAGCTCCAGGCTGAGATGTCGCGTCTCCAGGGCGAGCTGGCCACTGCCACCGAGCAGGCCGACGCCCAGCGCCAGTTAGCCGAGCTGGAAACCCGCGAGAAGCAGGAGTACGCAGAGCTGGCCGAAGCCATGGACGAGGAGGCCCGCGCCCTGGCCGAGCAGTCGCGGGCCCAGCAGGCCGAACTCGAACGCCGCGAGCGGGAGTTCCAGCGGCGCCTGGCGGAGCAGGCCCGAGAGTGGGCCGAGAGCGAGCCAGCCCAGGCGCTGCGCCGCCGCGTCGGCCAGGCCGATCGGGCCCTCAACGCCCAGCTAGGCCTGGATGAGGAGCTCACCCGGCTGTTGATCGACCAGCAGCTGCAGGAGGCCGGCTGGGAGGCCGACACCCTCGAACTCACTTGGCAGAAGGGGGTGCGCCCGGAGGCCGGCCGGACCCTCGCCATCGCCGAGTGGGAGCTGCCCAACGGCCAGCGTGCCGACTATGTGCTGTTCCATGGGCTGGTGCCCATCGGCGTGGTGGAGGCCAAGCGCCAGAATGTCGACGTGGCCGGCAAGCTCGCCCAGGCGGAGCGCTACGCCCGCGGCTTCGACCGGCGCGGCTTTGCCGGCGGCATCACCCCGGCGTGGGCGGAGGAGGGGCGCACCGTCGCCTGGCCCGACGACGCCGAGGGCCATTACCATGTGCCCTTCGTCTTTTCTTGCAACGGCCGGCCCTACCTGCCGCAGCTGGCCGAGAAGTCCGGCATCTGGTTCCGCGACGTGCGCGAGCCCGGCAACCTGGCCCGGGCGCTGCCGCACTTCCACAGCCCGGAAGGCCTGCTCGACCGCCTCAAGCGCAGCCGAGCCCTGGCCGAGCAGCGCCTGCGCGAGGAGGGCTTCGGCTATCTGCGCCTGCGCGACTATCAGGAGAACGCCATCCGCGCCGTGGAGGCCGCCCTGGAGGCGGGCGCGCCCCGTGCGCTGCTGGCCATGGCCACCGGCACCGGCAAGACCCGCACCATCATCGGCCTGATCTACCGCTTCCTGAAGACCGAGCGTTTCCGCCGTGTGCTCTTCCTGGTGGATCGCACCGCCCTGGGCCTGCTGGCCCAGGGCGCCTTTGATGAGGCGCCGCTGGAGCAGAACCATACGCTTTCACAGATCTACAATGTCGCCACCCTGGGCGACATGGCCGCCGAAGCCGAGACCCGGGTGCAGGTCGCCACGGTGCAGGCCATGGCGCGGCGGCTCTTTATGGCCGACGACCCGCCGCCGGTGGATGCCTACGACTGCCTTATCGTCGACGAGGCCCACCGCGGCTACACCCTGGATCAGGAGATGACCGAGGGGGAACTGGCCACCCGAGACGCCGGCCAGTACCTCTCCCGCTACCGCCGCGTGCTCGACCACTTCGACGCCGTGCGCATCGGGCTCACTGCCACCCCGGCCAAACACACCAGCGAGATCTTCGGCCGCCCGGTCTTCACCTACTCCTACCGGGAGGCGGTGGCCGATGACTGGCTGATCGACCACGAGCCGCCGATCCGCTACGAGACCCTGCTCAGCCAGAAGGGCATCCACTTCGAGAAGGGCGAGACGGTCAGCCTGATCGATGCGCGTACCGGCGAGGTGGAGAGCGCCGAGCTGGAGGATGAGCTCGACTTCGAGATCGAGGCCTTCAACCGGCGGGTGATCGCACCGGAGTTCAACCGCGTGATATGCGAACAGCTGGCCCGGGAGCTCGACCCCTTCGGCGAGGAGAAGACGCTGATTTTCTGCGCCACCGACCTGCACGCCGACATGGTCAAGCGGCTGCTCGACGAGGCCTTCCATGCCCACTACGGCGACGCCTACCGCCAGGCCGCGGTGGCCAAGATCACCGGCAAGGCGGACAAGGTCGACGACCTGATCCGCCGCTACAAGAACGACAAGTACCCCAACATCGCCATCACCGTGGACCTGCTTACCACCGGCATCGACGTGCCGCGCATCTGCCACCTGGTGTTCCTGCGCCGGGTGAAGTCGCGCATCCTCTATGAGCAGATGATCGGCCGCGCCACCCGCCGCTGCGACGAGATCGGCAAGACGGTGTTCACCATCTACGACCCGGTGGACCTCTACGCCGCCCTGGCCGAGGTCAACACCATGCAGCCGCTGGTCAAGGACCCCGGCGTGACCCTGGAGCAGCTGCACGAGGAGCTCAGCGACCCCGAGCAGTTGGCACGCGCCCTGGCGGCCCCCGGCCAGGCGGCGGGGGAGAGCCACGCCGATGACGTCCTCGACCAGTACAGCCAGATGCTGATGCGGGTGATGCGCAAGGCCACCAAGCGCGCCGAAGGGCGCGACGACCTGCGCCAGCAGTTGGAGGCGCTGGAGCAGAGCTGGGGCGTGGCGCCGGAGAGGCTCCACCAGCACCTGCGCGAGCTGGGTCCCCAGGCCGCGGCCAGCTTCCTGCACCAGCATGCCGGCCTGCTCGGCCAGGTCGCCGAGGTGAAGGCGCTGCTCGGCAGCGAGCGCCTGCCGCTGATCTACGAGGGCGCCGACGAGTTCAAGAAGCGCACCCAGGACTACGGCGTGCACGAGAAGCCCGCCGACTACCTGGAGAGCTTCGAGGCCTTCATTCGCGAGCGGCTCAACGACTCCGTGGCGCTGGGCGTGGTGGTCAACCGCCCCCGGGACCTCACCCGCGGGACCTTGAAGGAGGTGCGCCTGCTGCTCGACGGCGCCGGCTACAGCGAGGCCCGGCTGGAGAGCGCCTGGCGCAACGCCACCAACCAGGAGATCGCCGCCAGCATCGTCGGCCATATCCGCCGCGCCGCCCTGGGCGAGGCGCTGGTGCCCTTCGAGCAGCGGGTGCGCGACGCCATGCAGCGCATCTACGCCCTGCACGGCTGGACCCCCGCCCAGCGCAAGTGGCTCGACCGTCTGGCCAAGCAGCTCACCCACGAGGTGGTGCTCGACCGCGACTTCATTCACCAGCGCTTTGCCGAGCAGGGAGGCATCAAGCGCCTGGATGCCGTGCTCGACCATCACCTCGACGAGGTCCTCGAGGCCCTCAACGACGCCCTGTGGGAGGCGAGCTGATATGTTTACTAAATCCCATTTTTTCGACACGTTGCGCGGATATATCGATGGCGACGACATGTCTCGAGGACATGTTTAAGAAAGCCGCTTTTTTCGACACGTCCCCTGGATATGTCGACGGCATCACCATGACGGCCACCGTGGAGCGGCACGAAGTTAAAATAGCGGCAGGCCTTATTTTAATTTCAGGCGTAACTTAAAATAAGGCGCGACGCTATTTTACCCAGGCCCGCTTTCGAGCGGTGAGAGGGAGCCCCATGGAACGCGGACTCACAGGCCACTATGTAGACAGCATCGCCGGCGGCATGCGGTGTCAGGCCTTCATCCCCGACCCGCTGCCGCCACGGCCGGCGCTGGCGCTGGACGGCAAGCTACAGGGGCGCATCAATCAGGCGATGCTGGCGCTGGGCCGTCTCGACGCCATCAGCACCCTGCTGCCCGACGCCTCACTCTTCCTCTACAGCTATGTACGTAAGGAAGCCGTCATGTCGTCGCAGATCGAGGGCACCCAGTCCTCGCTCAGCGATCTGATGCTCTACGAAATGGAGGGCATGCCGGGCGTTCCCATGGACGACGTGCAGGAAGTCTCCTGCTACGTGAATGCGCTAATGCTGGGCGTGCACCGCATCCGCGAGGGCTTCCCCATCAGCCATCGCGTGGCGATGGAGATGCACACGACGCTGATGACGTCCGGGCGTGGCATCAACCGCGGACCGGGGGAGTTTCGCAGCAACCAGGTGTGGCTCGGGGGGCACCGCCCCGATGAGGCGGTCTTCGTGCCGCCGCCGCCCCATCGGCTGGCCGAGTGCTGGGCGGCGCTGGAGCGCTTCATCAACGACATGCCCGAGGCCACCGACCCACTGATCAAGGCCGCCCTGACCCACGTGCAGTTCGAGACCATCCACCCCTTCATGGATGGCAACGGGCGCCTGGGTCGTCTGCTGATTCCGCTGATCCTGGTGGAAGCGGGCATCCTCAGCGAGCCCCTGCTCTACCTGTCGGTGTTCTTCAAGAAGCATCGCCAGGTCTACTACGAGCGCCTGCAGCAGGTACGGGTCACCGGCGACTGGGAGGCCTGGCTGCTGTTCTTCGTGGACGCCGTGGCCGAGACTGCCAATCAGGCAGTGGCAACGGCTCGGCGGCTCAACCAGCTGCGCGAGCAAGACAAGGTCCGGGTGGCCGAGCTAGGCCGCCAGGCAGGGTCGGCAGGTCTGCTGCTCGACGCGCTCTTCCAGCAGCCCATCGCTAATGTCGCCCACTTGAGTGAACGCACCGGGCTGACGCCTGCCACCGTAGGGCGTGTGCTGACCCCCCTCGAAGACACCCTTGGCATCGTCCATGAGCTGACCGGCCAGAAACGCAATCGGATCTTCGCCTACCGGGCCTACATCGACATACTCAATCAGGACCCCTCATGACCCAGAACGACATCGTCCAGAAGCTGTGGAACCTCTGCGACGTGCTGCGCGACGACGGCATCAACTACTCCGACTACGTCACCGAGCTGGTGCTGCTGCTGTTTATCAAGATGGAGTACGAGAACACTCAGGCCGGGCTGCTCAACGCCCACGCCCTGCCCGAAGGCGCCCGCTGGCCGGACCTCACCGGGCGCTCGGGGCTTTCCCTGCTCAACTACTACAAGCAGATGCTGCTCGACCTCTCCAAGAGCAGCGACCGGCTGATCGCCGCCATCTACGCCGACGCCCAGACCCGCCTGCGCGAGCCGCGCCACCTGGAGCAGCTGATCCGCGACCTGGACCGCATCGACTGGTTCAGCGCCCAGAAGGATGGCCTGGGCGACCTCTACGAGGGGCTGCTGGAGAAGAACGCCAACGAGACCAAGTCCGGCGCCGGCCAGTACTTCACGCCCCGCGCGCTGATCAACGCCATGGTGCGCTGCCTGCGCCCCAAGCCCGGCGAAACCATTCAGGACCCCGCTGCCGGCACCGCGGGCTTTCTGATCGCCGCCGATGCCTACATCAAGCAGCAGACCGATGATCACTTCGATCTCGACGCCAAGGCCCAGGCCTTCCAGAAGCTCAAGGCCTTCGTCGGCATCGAACTGGTGCCCGGCACCCGCCGCCTGGCGCTGATGAACTGCCTGCTGCACGGCATGGAGGGCGACGACGAGGGCGTGGTGCACCTGGGCAACGCCCTGGGCGAGGCCGGCAAGGCGCTGCCCCGTGCCGATGTGATCCTCGCCAATCCCCCCTTCGGCACCGCCAAGGGCGGCGAGGCCAGCATCACCCGCGACGACCTCACCTACCGCACCAGCAACAAGCAGTTGGCCTTCCTGCAGCATATCTACCGCGGGCTCAAGCCCGGCGGCCGCGCCGCCGTGGTGCTGCCCGACAACGTGCTGTTCGAGGCGGGGCAGGGCACCGAGATCCGCCGCGACCTGATGGAGAAGTGCCACCTGCACACCCTGCTGCGCCTGCCCACCGGCATCTTCTACGCCCAGGGCGTCAAGACCAACGTGCTGTTCTTCACCCGCGGCACCGCCGAGAACCCCCACCAGGACGAGGGCTGCACCGACGAGGTGTGGGTCTATGACCTGCGCACCAATATGCCGAGCTTCGGCAAGCGCACGCCCTTTACCGAGGCCCACCTCAAGCCCTTCGAGCGGTGCTACAACCCGGCGGGCAGTGACGCCCTGGGCGAGCAACTGGCCGCCCGGGAGGAGGGCGACTGGAGCTTTGGCGCCGAGGAGATAGAAGCCGACCGGGCTGCTGGCACCGATGATGCGAACTCTGGAGTGGACGACAAGCTGCAGACCTCCCGCTGGCGCAAGTTCAGCCGCGACTGGATCCGCGACACCAAGGGCGACTCGCTGGATATCACCTGGCTTAAGGACGCCGACAGCCTCGCCGCCGAGAACCTGCCCGAGCCCGACGTGCTCGCCGCCGAGGCGATGAGCGAGCTGACCGAAGCCCTGCGCGAACTCGACGGCCTGATGGCCGCCCTCGGCAGCCAGGACGAAGCCGCCGCCCAGAAGCGACTGCTGGCCGACGCGCTGGGGCTTGGGGATGACGCCGCAAGCGATGAGGTGAAGGCATGAGCGAGCGGGTATTGCCGGAGGGGTGGGTGGAAACCACGCTTGGTCAGGTTGTGGAATATGGCAAGGCGGAAAAGGCGACCCGAGAACAGGCTGATGACGATACCTGGGTGCTAGAACTGGAGGATATAGAGAAGTCATCCTCGAAAATTCTCCAGCGCCTGAATTTCAGTGAGCGTCAGTTCAAGAGCACCAAGAACCGCTTCAAGAAGGGGGATGTGCTCTACGGTAAGCTGCGCCCCTATCTAGATAAGGTCGTGATTGCCGAGAGGGACGGGGTCTGTACTACTGAAATTATTCCCCTGGATGCTCGTCCGCATCTGGACAACCGTT
Organism: Halomonas sp. PBN3; assembly: GCF_000475415.1. NCBI lineage: Bacteria > Pseudomonadati > Pseudomonadota > Gammaproteobacteria > Oceanospirillales > Halomonadaceae > Halomonas > Halomonas sp. PBN3. The sequence goes on from NZ_AXCA01000163.1 coordinate 153,332, forward strand.
ATCTCTTCTATTGGCTGAAGTCGCTGGATTTCCTCTCCTATGTCAACCAAGTGGGCTATGGCGTCAATATGCCTCGCCTGGGCACCAAGGATGGAAAGGCCGCTCCCTTCGTTCTCGCACCGCAGGAAGAGCAGAAAGCCATCGCCGATAAGCTGGATGAGTTGCTGGCTCAGGTCGCTAACCTGAAAGCCCGCCTGGATGCCATCCCGGCTATCCTTAAGCGGTTTCGGCAGTCCGTGCTAGCGGCGGCGGTGAGTGGTCAACTTTATAGTTTCGATAATGCGAATGGCTGGCAGGATGTGTGCGTTGGGGATTTGGCAACATTGGTAACCAGTGGTTCTCGGGGGTGGTCTAAGTACTATTCTGATAGTGGGGATCTTTTTGTTCGCGCACAGAACATAAAAAACGATGTTCTGGATCTTGGTGATGTGGCTTATGTGGATCTGCCGGAAAGGGCCGAGGGTACGCGCACAAAGATCAAAGAAGGGGATTTTCTGATAACTATTACCGGAGCCAATGTGACAAAATGCGCCTTGGTGGGTGTAGATGTCGGAGTGGCATATGTAAGTCAGCATGTTGGCTTGGTTAGGTGGAGTGAGAGGCGATATGGCCCATACCTTGAGCTGTTTCTTAAATCTGAGAGTCATGGGAGAAAACAACTTTTGGATATGGCATACGGCGGAGGAAAGCCCGGGCTCAATCTCAAGAACATCCGAGACGTTTCATTAAGGCTGCCTAGCATCGAAGAGCAAACCGAGATCGTCCACCGCGTCGACCAGCTCTTCGCCTTCGCCGACCAGATCGAACAGCAGGTCGCGAACGCCCAGACCCGCGTCGACAAACTGACCCAGTCCATTCTCGCCAAGGCCTTCCGCGGCGAGCTGACCGCCGAATGGCGCGCCGCCCATCCCGAGCTGATCGGCGGCGAGCACTCCGCCGCGGCGCTATTGGAACGGATCAAGGCGGAGAAGGCGAAGCAGACCCCGGCCAGGACGCGGCGGGGCGGCAGAAAGGCAACGGTGACACCATGACGCGACACAACGAGACAACGCTGCTTGCCGACGAGCCGCTCGTGCGGCTCGCCGGCGAGGCCGCCTTCGAACGCGGCGTGGCCTATTACCGGCAGGGCCAGGTGCTAGGCTGGAACCGGCAGGGGAATACCCTCACCGCCCAGGTCGCGGGCAGCGAGAGCTATCGGGTGACCCTGCGGCTTAATCCCCGTGGCCTGGAGGGCGGCTGTGACTGCCCCGCCTCCGAGGGCATCGATTTCTGCAAGCACTGCGTGGCCACCGCCCTGGCCTATCGGGCGGAGCAGGAGGAGCAGCAGCGCTTGATGGCGGGAGGAGAGCGTGGCCGCCTGCTCGCCTACCTGCAGCAGTTGGATAAGGCCTCGCTGGTGGAGGCGCTGGCCGAAATGATCGAGGAGGACCCGGTGAGGCGGCACCAGTGGTCGCTGCGTGCCGATGCGGTGCTCGGTGTGCTCGATCACAGGGCCCTGAAGAAGCGCATCACCGCGGCCTTTCCGCTAAAGCGCCACCTGCACCGCTATGGCCAGGTGCGGCCCTATTTCACCAAGGCGGAGGCGGTGGTCGACCAGCTTGTCGAGCAGGCGCTGCAGTTGCCGCCCGATACCTGCCTGACCCTGGTGGAGTACGCCCTGTCGCGCCTGGCTCGGGCACTGGAGACCATCGACGACTCGGGCGGCTTTCGCTTCACCTGCGAAGAGACGCTGCAGAGGCTGCACGTGCAGACTGTCCAGCGGCTCGACTGGCCCGGCGAGAAGCTCGCGGCCCACCTCTACGAGATCGCCTTCGGGGATATTCATGATTTCTACCCCAAGATTCCCGATGCCTATGCCGAGGCCCTGGGCAGCGAGGGAATGGACGCCTACCTGGCGCTGTTGCAGCGGGTCTGGGACGCCTTGCCGAGCCTGACCGCCAAGGCGAGCTGGTCAAAGAAGTTCCACTATGAGCGGCTGCGCGAGCCCCTGCTGAAGCGCGCCGAGGCGCGTGGCGATGTCGCGACCATCCTGGCGCTGCATCAGAAGAGCGCCACCGAGGTGCAGGACTTCCTGAAGATTGCCGAGCTGTGCATCGCGCATGACGCCTGGGACCAGGTGGAGCTGTGGCTGGCCCGGGCGGCCAAGGCGGACGACAAGCGCTACCCTCACTGGCGGCACGAGCGCGAGCGGCTATCGATCCGCCTGTTGCTGTATCGTGGCGAAGCCGAGAAGGCGGCAGAACGCCAATGGCAGATCTACCAGCAGACGCAGCAGTTGGAGGATTACCGACAATTGCTCGCACTGGCCGATGAACATGCCCTGACCACCGATTATCGGCAGCGTGTCCATGACTGGCTCAAGGAACAGGTCGACCAGGCGCCCGAGGCGCCCTGGGGATATGCGCCGAAGGTGGTCAATACCCTGCTGGAGATCTACCTCTACGAAAACCGTCTGGAGGAGGCGCTGGCGTTCAGCTCGGTCCGGCCGGTGGCCGCTGGCCTGCTGCTGAAGCTGGCCCAGCAGCTGGGCAATCCTGACCAGAGCCTGCCGCTCTATCTTCGCCTGGCTCGCAGCGAGGTACGCAACACCGACAACAAGAGCTACCGCAGCGCCATCGCCCAGCTTCGTGAGCTGCATGGCACGCTGGAAACGCTGGAGCAGCACCGAGCATTTGCCGCGGCACTGGAGGAGTTGCGTGCCGAATTCAGACAGAAACGCAACTTCATCAAGTGGCTGAACGAGGCCTTTCCACCATGAAACCCTTCTCCATCCTGCTGATTCGCCTGCTGGGGCTGTATCTCTTCCTGAACACGCTTTTCGCCATCCTTCCGGCGCTGCTGGGTCCCAACGCTGGTGAGCTCTGGTCGGCCGAGCTGCTGCCGGTGCTGATCGCCACGCTGGCGGTACCCATGGTGGGCGGCGTATTGCTGTGGTGCTTCGCCGGCCGCCTGGCGGAGCGGCTGCATGGCGCAGGGGGAGTGGGTGATGGGGCGAGCGGCCGCATCCCGGACAACGACCTGGTGCGTGCCGGCACCTTTCTGATCGGTACCTATCTGGTGGTGCGGCATATCGGCATGCTGGTGGGGGCCTATTCGACCTCCGGCGCCGTGGCCTATGACGCCCTGTTCATGGTGGTGGCGGGTCTCGGCATGATGCTGGGCGGTGGTGCTCTCGCGACGCTCTACCGCAGGGTCAAGTATCTGGGGGTGGGCCGGTAGGCCGGCCATGGTGAAGCCCGCCGGCCGGTTCAGATGCCTGTCACCAGGAAATCGACGGCGGCCATGATCTGGTCACGATAGCGGCCGAGATCATGTACCGCCTTACCGAGACGCTTCCTTTCCATCCCGGCGAGCTCCTGCGTCAAGGCGATATAGCGTTCGTCGTCGATCTCGATACTGGGGTTCAGGTGGGAGATTTGCAGGCTTTCGGCGATGCCGACAGGGCAGAGCGGCACGACCACGGTGGTGCGCAGCTCGCCGAGCAGGTTGCTCTGTATATCGAGAAGGTAGGGGTAACGACGCCGCGAGGCTGGATTCCGGTTCTCGTAGGCGTGGTACTGGGCCATCAGAACTGCCGCTCGTCATCACCGAAGGTGCCGTTCTCTTCGACGAACTGGTTGTAGGCCCGAATGGCATCGCTGTTTTCCCGTTGCCATTTGTCGCGTTGCTCTTCACGTACCTTTTCCGTCAGCGCGCTTTCGAAGGTGGCTGAGAGGTTGATCCCCAGGTGCCTTGCGCGTTGGAGCAGGTCGCTGTTGATGCTGACGTTGGTGGCCTTCTTGGGTGCCGTGACATCGAAGAGTGGCGACATGGTGCGATCTCTCGTCGAGATGGACGATGCGTATAGCCTATGCGCATCAAGGTTGTGCGGCAAGGCATGCTCAGCGTGGCGGATTGCCCGGGCATTCATTCCCGTTCATCCCGCGTCGCGCGCAGCAGCACTCTGTCCATGCCGCGGGTACCCAGTACCCGCCTGAGGGCGGCGAAGAGGTGGGTGGGCAGGGTCACCGCGTAGCGGGGCCTGGGTCGCGGGTGCTCCAGGGCGTGGATCAGCTTGGCCACCACCGCCTCGGGGCCCAGGGTGAAGGGGCCCTTGCCGTCCTGGCTGGCCAGGCGCGCCTCCACCTTGCGATAGGTCTCGGCATGGGCGCTGTGCTCGGTGTCGATGTTGGCGCGGAAGGCGCGGTGGGCGTTCTCGCGAAAGCGGCTGGTGATGGGGCCGGGCTGGATCAGGCTGACATGGATACCACTGCCGGTGAGCTCCTGGCGCAGGGTGTCGGCGAGCCCCTCGAGGGCGAACTTGGAGCAGACGTAGGCGCCGCGGTAGGGCAGGGCGGCGAAGCCCAGCACCGAGCTGTTGTGCACGATGCGCCCGTGCCCCTGGGCGCGCATCATCGGCAGCACCCTGGTGGTGAGCTCATGGGTGCCGAGCAGGTTGGTCTCGAGCTGCGCTCTCAGCACCTCGCGGGAGAGGTCCTCGACCGCGCCGGGCTGGCCATAGGCACCGTTGTTGAACAGCGCCGTCAGCCGGCCGTCGGTGCGCTTCGCCACCTCAGCGACCGCTAACTCGATGGAGGCGCTGCTGGCCAGGTCCAGGGACAACGCTTCGAAACCCTCTTCGCGCAGCCGGGCGACATCCTCGTCCCGGCGCGCCGTGGCGAAGACCCGCCAGCTCCGCTCGGCCATGGCGTGGGCCGCGGCATGGCCGATGCCGCTGGAGCAGCCGGTGATCAACAGGCTGCGCGTGGTCTGTGGCGGGGCGGCTGGCATGTGGGGCTCCTCTTGCGCTCCAGTGGCAGGGGATCAGGTCATTGGCAACACCCCAGGGTATCGCGTCTCGCTGCAGGAAATCCGTCGCCAGCTCAGGCATCTGGCAGCTTATACATGATGCACCACTGCCTTTTCTGTAGATGATTGGCCTGTCGACTTTGGTCGAAGGTAGAGAGGGTTCATTATAATAAACCAAGTTTCCTATCGTATACTTCGCGCCCACGAATGACCGACAGCGTCGCCGCCTTGCGGCAGCTGGCACCTTCAATGCGATTCGGGGCCACCCGCGTGTGGTTTCCCCCATGAGTTCGGCCCCGCTCCCGTGCGGGCGCCTCCGGCACAATGAGGTATCGATAGCATGAATAAACAGCCCTTCCTGATCGCCATGACCTTCATGTCGATTATCGTCGGCGGCGGCTTCGCCTCCGGGCAGGAGGTCCTGCAGTTCTTCACCGGTTACGGCCTGGTCGGCGTGGCCGGGACCCTGGTCAGCGGACTGTTGTTCGCCTTCCTGGGCATGCAGATCGCGCGCATGAGCTCAAGCCTGCAGGCACGTTCCCACAAGGAGGTGCTGGTGGCGCTCTTCGGTCGTCGCGCGGGGCTTGCCATCGATCTGGTGCTCTCCTTCTTCCTGTTCGGCGTGGGCGTGGTGATGCTGGCCGGCAGTGGCTCCATCTTCGCCCAGCAGTACGGCATGCATCCGCTGTTCGGCGGGGTACTGCTCAGCGTGCTGGTGATCGCCACCCTCTGCCTGCGGGTGCGTGGTATCATCAACCTGATCAGCGCGATCATGCCGGTGCTACTGCTGCTGGTGATGACCATCACCGTCTACTCCTTCTTCGCCAGCGATGCCACGCTGGACGCCCTGAATGCCGCCTCAGGGGAGGTCGCCACCATCAGCGACGGCTGGCCGGTCTCTCACTGGTTCGTCGGGGCGCTGCTCTACGCCTCCTTCAACATCGCCGTGGGCTTCCCGATGCTCTCGGTGATCGGCGGGCTGACCGAGGATTCCCGGCAGGCGGCGCTGGGCGGCGTCCTGGGTGGCGTGGGCCTGGGCGTGCTGATCTTCCTGCTCAATGTGGGACTCTTCGCCAACCTCGACCGCCTGGTCGATGTTGAGATGCCGTCACTGATGCTGGCCAGTGCGCTCTCGCCGGCCGTGGCATTGCTCATGTCCCTGGCCCTGATCTGCATGATCTACAGCACCGCCGTGGGCATGTTCTTCGCCTTCACCGCCCGCTTCGCCGCGCCCGAGACCTCCCGCTTCAAGGTGCTCAGTGTACTCTTCACCGGGGTGGGCCTGGTGCTGAGCCAGTTTGGCTTCAGCGCGTTGATCGGTACCGTCTACCCGATGCTGGGCGTAGTGGGGCTGATCCTGATCCTGGCGCTGGGTTACCGCTGGCACACCGCTCGCCGAGAGGCGCGGCTGCGCCTGGCGAGCTCCAGCTACTTCGATTCATGACTCGACCCGGTTGCGGCCCAGCGCCTTGGCCCGGTAGAGCGCCTCGTCCACCCGCTGGGCCAGCGACCGGGAGTCCTCGCCGGGCACCATCTCTGCCACGCCGAAGCGGTCGTTGATGCGCTTGAAATGGTCGAGGTCATACATGATCAGCGACAGCGGCGAGGCGTAGCGGCTGGCACGGGCCATCTCCTTCTCCAGCAGCCGGCCGAACTCCTGGCGGTTGAGGATGCCGGTGAGGCCGTCGGTGATGGCCATGGTGGTGACGCGCTCCTCGGCTTGCTTGCGCTGGGTGATGTCGCGCACGATGCTTGCGGTAAATATCTGACATTAAGTAGGGTGTTGCCCCCTTTCCCCAAGAGGTCCTGTCGATGTCCCTGTCGGAACTGCCGCTTGCCCCGAAGTCGGGTGGCTCACGCGCCCTGGCCACCATCCTGGCCCATGCCATTCTGTCGGGCCGCTGGGGCAGCGGGGACCTCTTTCCCCGCGAGCTCGACCTGTGCGAGCACTTCGGGGTCAGTCGCAACCGCGTCCGCAATGCCCTGGCCGAGCTGACCAGCAACGGCCTGATCGAGCGCACCGCCGGGCGCGGTACCGTGGTGCGTCCGCTCGAGGAGTGGAACCTGCTCGACCCCCAGATGAGCGAGTGGATGGCAGGCCTCGAGGCGCCCCACCCCCAGCTGGTCAGGGAGGTGTTCGCCTTCCGCCTCTCCGCGGAGCCCTTCATCAGTGAGCTGGCGGCGCTGTCGGCCACCGACCAGGACCTGGCCAACATCGAGCGCGCCTTCGAGGGCATGTGCGACAGCGCCGCCGCCCCGGCGCGCCGCGAGGAGCACGCCGAGCATGACGTGGCCTTTCACGACGCCATCTACCGCGCCAGCCACAACCTGGTATGGCGCCAGATGGGCCGGCTGCTGCGCCCCTCCATCATCGCCCTGATCCAGCGCTCCCATCACCAGGCGGACTCCCTGGCGGACAGCCTGGCGCGCCACCGCCAGCTACTGGACGCCATTCGCCTGCGCCAGCCGGAGGCCGCCCGGGAGGCCACCGAACGGGTCCTTGAGCGCACCGCCGCCGACCTGGGGCTGGACCCCGGCGGTCGCGTGACCTGCTGAGCCGGCTCAAGGGTCGCCAGACCCTGCTCGGCGACTTCCAGGACCTCGGTACCCGTCAGGTCTGGATCGCGGCCTTCGCCGATGACCTGCCTGAGGAAGCCGAGGCGTGCCGTGCCTGGCGGGAGTCGCTCGAGCTGGCGAAGTTGGCGCTGCGGGAACAGGTCATGGCACTTCCATTCCTTTCACGCTGAGTGCCCGACACCGAGACCTTCCGCGTGGAAAGGTCCGCCCGAGAACCGCACGTAATCGAACTGGAGGCTAGAGGCGGCGAGGCCGTCATCGTTAAGGTGCGCTGCAGGGGTGCCGGCGGCCGTTCAGGGCCACCAGCCGCCCTCGCGAATCGCCGCGTGGCCGCTCACGTCGGGGTTGTAGAGGTAGAGCCAGGCGAGCCCCGGGTAAACCTCGGGGTTGCGGGCGAACACATCGGGGCTTGCGGGCCTGCCGTTTCGGCCGCGCCGTCAGCGGCTATGCTGAAGGCAGGCTCACCCCCTATACGCAGAGCGACCAGGGAGATTTCCATGTTGGAGTTCATCACTCACTCGGCACCGCACGTCGTGGCCATGAAGGTCGGCGGCGTGGTGACCGGCCGGGAGCTGCAGCGGGCCATCGATGCCATCGAGGCCGCCAAGCGCGACCATCCCCGTGTCAGCCTGCTGGCCGAGCTCGACGGATTGCGCTGGATGACCCTTACCGCGCTGCTCAAGGATGTCGGCTACGGCCTCACCCAGCTCGGCGACCTGTCGCGCTACCACCGCGCCGCGGTGATCACCGACAAGGAGTGGGTCAAGCATATCGCCCATCTCGAGGATCGCCTGTTCAAGGCGATCGAGATCCGTACCTTCCCGCATCGCGAGTACGCCGCCGCCCGAGAGTGGGTCGCCGAGCTGCCCCAGGGCGAGCACGAGAGCCCCGAGGAGGATGGCTACCACGGCGCCTGAGGAGACGTCGGCGGCAATGACAGCGTTGCCTGCCGTCATGGGATGGGATGCCGTGCGCCAGGCCCGCGCTGGAGCCTGGCGCTATTCTCATGCAGCATAGGGCTCATGACAGCGAAATCTAATCTTGGGGGGCGTGGTGCCCGATCGCGCCTCCTTGCACCTCTCGTGCGTTCCCTGACGTTCCCCCTGATGACCCTGCGCGGGCGTCTGCTGGTCGGTGCCGCGGTGCTGTGGGGGCTGCTGTGCGTGACCCTTCTCACCCTGAGCTGGCAGGCGGGGCGTCTCCTGGTGGATGAAACGAACCACCAGCATCTCCGCTATGAAGCCGAGTTGATCAGCAACGCCATCACCAACCAGGTCGGCCTGCGACTGGAGGAGCTGGTGCAGCTGGCTAGCAGGATTCCCGAGCCCCGTGAGGGGGCTCTTGACGTCCAGCATGCCCACAGCCTGGCCCACCTCTTCGAGGGCCTGGTCCTTTCCAATCGCGACAGCCGGATCGTCGATGCCTGGCCAGCGGGCGAAGGCAGCGTGGGTGTCACTGTCTCCGACCGGGACTATGCGCGTTTCATGAACGCCTTCCGGCGCCCGCTCGTCAGCGAGCCCTTCGTGGGCCGCATCACCGGTAACCCCCTGGTGATGATGCTGGTTCCACTGCATGACGACGAGGGGCAGTACACCGGCTTCCTGGGAGGGCTGGTCAATATCCGGGAGAGTCGGCTCTTCAAGAGCTTCGAGCGCCTGCGCCTGGGCGACAGCGGCTACGTCACCGTCACCACCGCGTCCGGCCAGCGGCTCTACCACCCGCGCCAGCAGCAGGCCATCGTCGACCTTCCCGACCGGCTCGCTCCGGCGCTCGAGAGGGCGCTGTATGGCTGGGAGGGCGAGAGCCAGGACCAGTCGGTTCCCGGCGAGCCACAGCTGGTGGCGTATCGCCAGATCTGGCCGGCCGACTGGATCGTGGGGGTCCACCTGCCCCAGTCGCAGGCGGAAGCGCCGCTGGTGGCCGGCATGCGACGCGTTTCCTTCTATGCCTGGGGCGTGCTGATATTGGTCCTGCCCCTGGTGGGAGGGTTGATCTGGCTGGCGCTGCGTCCGTTGGCGCACCTCGCCGAGCAGGTCCGCGAGCTTCAGGGCGAGCGGCGGCAACGGCTGGAGATCCCGACCCGCATGCCGGAGCTGCGGCGAGTGATCGAGGTGATCAACGAGACCGAGCGCGCCCGGCGCGCCAGCCTGAGCGACCTGATGGAGCGCGAGGCGCTGCTGCGCGGCACGCTGGCGGCCTCTCCCCAGGGGATGTTCGTGACGGACCCGCAGGGCAGGGTGACCTTCACCAATGACGCCCTGCGCCGGCTGCTGGGGGGCGACTTGCCTCTCGATCTGGCCACCTGGAGCGAGCGCCTCCATCCCGAGGATCGCCCCGCCGTGCGTGATGCCTGGCGCCACAGCCTGGCCCAGCGCCACGATTTCGTCCGCCAGTTCCGTATACGGGACGACGACGGGGAGTCACGCTGGCTGGATGTGCATGCCGGTGCGATTCATGTCGATGGCAAGTTCATCGGCATCGTCGGTGCCGTACGCGATATCACCCAGCATCGCCATGACGACACCCTGCGGCGGTGGGAGGCAGAGCACGATCCGCTGACCGGGCTGCTCAATCGGCGCGGTCTGCTTCGCCGCCTCGAGGAGGCTCTGGTCGAGTGCCAGAAGGTCGGCACACCCACCGCGGTGCTGCTCTTCGATCTCGACCACTTCAAGCCGATCAATGACCAGGGCGGCCACGCCCTGGGCGATCGCATGCTGCAGCAGGTGGGGGAGACGATACGGGGCGTGGTGCGCAGCAACGATCATGCCGCCCGCCAGGGGGGTGACGAGTTTGCCGTGTTGCTGAGCGGTTGCGGCGCCGAGCAGGCGCAGACCCTCGCCGAGGCGTTACGGGTCCGTATCGCCGCCCACCCGGTGGCGCATGAGGGAGAGCAGTGGTTCGTCACCGCCAGCATCGGCGTGAGCCAGGTGCATCCCGACGACGCTGCCGTCGGTGACGTCCTGGCCCGCGCCGATGCCGCGAGCTACCGCGCCAAGCGTGGCGGCCGTGACCGGGTCGTCGTGGGGGACGGCCCGGCCTGCCGGGACCCTCAGAAGCGATCCCAGTAGGGCGGGTCGCCGAAGTACCCCTCCAGGAAGTCCACGAAGTGGCGCACCTTGCTGGCCAGCAGCTGGCGGTGGGCATACACCGCATAGAGCCCCAGCGGCTCGGGCTCATGCTCGGGCAACACGATGGCCAGCCGCCCCTGGCGAATGGCCTCGCCGGTCAGAAAGGTCGGCTGCAGGGCGATGCCGGCCCCGCCGATGGCGGCCTCCACCAGCACGTCGCCGTTGTTGCTGGTCAGTTCGCCTCCCTCTCTTTCCCCACCGCCGTCGCGTGACAGCCACTTCAGCAGCGGTTCCTGGCTCTCCTCCATGTAGCGGTAGCGCAGGAAGCGGTGCCCGGTGAGGTCCCGGGGCTGCTCGGGGGTGCCGTGGGCCTTCAGGTAGTCGGGCGCGGCGCATAGCACCAGGCGCACGGGGGCGATGCGCTTGGCGATCAGCGAGGAGCTCTTGAGCCGTCCGATGCGCAGGGCGATGTCGAAGCCCTCCTCGACGATATCTACCTTGCGGTCGTTGAGCTGCAGGTCGATGTCCACCGCCGGGTGGGCGCGCTGGAAGTCGTTGATCAGCGGCGCCAGGTGACGGATGGCGAACGACAGCGGGGCGCTGATGCGCAGCCTGCCGCGGGCCTGGCCCTGCAGCTCGCCGAGCGCCTGCTCCATGTCATCGACCTCGGCCAGCACCTGCTCGGCGCGCTGGCGGTAGGCGGCGCCCGCCTCGGTCAGGTGCAGCCGGCGAGTGGTGCGGTTGAGCAGGCGCACGCCCAGGTGCTGCTCCAGCTGCGAGACATGCTTGCTGACTAGCTGGGGGGAGAGCGCCAGGCGCTCGGCCGTCCGGGTGAAGCTCCCCTCGGCGACCACGGTGACGAAGGCGCGCATGGCATCGAGACGGTCCATGGCCGGCTCCTCGCGGGGTAGGGAAGGTCGATTATCAACGCATCGAGGATAATAATGCAACGCTGGCGCCCTTATTCCGTTCATGGGGCGAGAGTAGAGTGGCCCCATCGCTCGAGGCCACCCGCCGCCTCGGCCTTCCCCGACACGACGATGAGGACGACACCATGAAGACCCAAGCGATCAAGACCCTGTTCACCACCACCGGCGGCTATGGCGCCCTGGCCCTGCGCCTGCCGGTCGGCCTGATCCTCGCCGCCCACGGCGCCCAGAAGCTGTTCGGCTGGTTCGGCGGCTATGGCCTTTCCGGCACCGCTCAGTGGCTCGAGAGCATCGGCCTGGCCCCCGGCCTGCTGATGGCGCTGCTGGCTGGCGGTGCCGAGTTCTTCGGCGGCCTGGCCCTGATGGTCGGCCTGCTGACCCGCCCCGCGGCGCTGGCCGCCGCCTTCACCATGCTGGTGGCCATCGTCAGCGTGCACCTCGGCAACGGCCTGTTCATGGCCAACAACGGCTACGAGTTCGCCCTCGCCCTGCTGGCCGCCAGCGTGGCCCTGACGCTTCAGGGTGCCGGCCGCCTCTCGCTGGACGGCCTGGTGGCAAAGCGGATGTGAGCCCGACGACGATGGCACCACGGACACCCTCCCACGACGGAGGGTGCCCCATGAACAGGAGAACGCAACATGCTGGTCAACGGCATCTGGCAGGAGAACTGGCAACCGGTCCAGGCGAAGGACGACGAGGGGCGCTTCATTCGCCAGACCTCGACCTTCAGGAACTGGATCACCCCCGACGGTGCCCCCGGCCCCACCGGCATCGGCGGCTTCAAGGCCGAGCCGGGTCGCTATCACCTCTACGTGGCCTACATCTGCCCCTGGGCCTCGCGCACCCTGATGGCGCGCCGGCTCAAGGGGTTGGAGGCGCTGATCGGCGTGACCGTGGTCAACCCGCGGCTCACCGATCAGGGCTGGCGCTTCGGCGGCTTCCCCGGCGCCGACGAGGATAGCCTCAACGGCGCGCGTTACATGCATGAGCTCTACACTCGCGCCGACCCGGAGGTCTCCGGCCGTGCCACCGTGCCGGTGCTGTGGGACAAGAAGACCGGCACCATCGTCAACAACGAATCCGCCGATATCCTGCGCATGCTCAACACCGCCTTCTCGCACCTGGTGGACCGGGGCCCGAACCTCTACCCGGGTCACCTGGCCGCGGAGATCGATGTTCTCAACCGTGAGATCTACGGCGACCTCAACAACGGTGTCTACCAGGCCGGCTTCGCCTCCAGCCAGCAGGCCTACGACGAGGCCTACGCCAAGGTCTTCGCCAGGCTCGATGCACTCGAGGCGCGGCTCGGCGACGGGCGCCGCTACCTGTTCGGCGATGACCTGACCGAGAGCGACATCCGCCTCTTCGTGACCCTGGTGCGCTTCGATGCCGCCTACCACGGGCTCTTCAAGTGCAACCGCAACACCCTGGCCGCGATGCCGGCGCTGCACGCCTACATGCATCGCCTCCTGGCACTGGAAGGCATCGCCGAGACGGTCAACCTCGATCACATCAAGGCGGGCTACTACTCGATTAAGGCGCTCAACCCCACCGGCATCGTGCCCGCGGGACCCGAGGTCCTCTGATCCCGGGGCGTCCCGGCGACGCCAGCGCTCGGGCGGGCTATGGTGAGACCATCACGGGACAGGCGAGGAGGCTGCCATGAGTAACCTGATCAAGGACGCCACGGCGTCGTCGTCCCTGGACTGCCCGGTGGTGGAAGGGCGGCGCCAGGTGCAACACGTGCCGGCACGCACCGCCGAAGTGGGCGGCATCCCCCTGCACCGTGCGCTGCCCTCGCGGCAGCGCCGCCTGGTGGGAGCCTGGTGCTTCCTGGACCATGCCGGGCCGGTGGTCTTCAAGGGCGACAGCCGCGGCATGCAGGTGGGCCCCCATCCGCATATCGGCCTGCAGACCTTCACCTGGATGATCGCCGGTGAGGTGCTGCACCGCGACAGCCTGGGCAGCGAGCAGGTGATCCGCCCGGGCCAGGTCAACCTGATGACCGCCGGTCGTGGCATCAGCCACACCGAGCAGTCGCTGCCCGACGACCCGCAGCTGCACGCGGCCCAGCTATGGATCGCCCTGCCGCATGCCCATCGTCATACCGCGCCGCGGTTCGACCACTACCCGGACCTGCCGGTCTGGCGGGAGGCGGGCGCTACCCTGACGTTGCTGGTGGGCGAGTTCGCCGGCCGCGAGGCGCCCACGCTTACCTTCTCGCCCCTGGTGGGGATGGACCTCGCCGCCGAGCACGACGCGACCCTGACCCTGCCGCTGAATCCCGCCTTCGAATACGCCCTGCTGCCCTTGGAGGGGGCGCCGAGCCTGGCGGGAGAGGCGCTCGCCGTGGACGAACTGGCCTATCTGGGCCGCGGGCGCGACGCCCTCGAGCTGGCCCTGCCGGCGGGGGCGAGGGCGCTGCTGATCGGTGGCCAGCCGCTGGGCGAGGAGGTGCTGATCTGGTGGAACTTCGTCGGCCACAGCAAGGAAGAGATCGCCGCGGCCCAGCGCGAGTGGGAGGCCGGCGGCGAGCGTTTCGGCCGGGTGGCCGGCTTCTCCTTCGAGGAGCGCCTGATGCCACCGCCGCTGCCCTGGAAGGGGTAGGCCGCTCATGCGGAGTGCTATGATAGGGTCTTGCTATCGAGTGCTGGGCCATCCGCGTCAGTGGAGGAAGTGATGGGCAATAGGCAGGAGACCATGCAGCTGCTACAGCGGCACTTCCCCGAGATGGTGCGAGAGTTCGGGGTTCATGACCTGGCTCTCTTCGGCTCCGTGGCGCGGGATGAGGCGGGGACGTCCAGCGATGTCGACATCCTGGTCTCTTTCGATGGCCCCGCGACGGCGGATCGCTATTTCGGCCTACAGTTCTTCCTGGAGGATCTGCTGGGGCGGCCGGTTGACCTGGTGACCGACAAGGCGCTTCGCCCGGAGCTTCGCCCCTACATCGAGCGCGAGGCCATGCATGTCTGAACGTCGACCTGAGCGCGAGTGGCGTTTCTACATCGATGACATGATCGGCTTTGCCGAGAAGGTTGTGGCCTATACCGAAGGGCTGACACAGGACGATTTCATCGAGCACGACCTGACCTACGATGCCACCCTTCGCAATCTCGAGCTGATCGGCGAGGCAGCTACCCGCATTCCTGACCCGGTGAGGGAAGCCAATCCCGAGATTCCCTGGCGCATGATCATCGCCACCCGAAACCGTCTGATCCATGCTTATCTCGGCATCGATGACGACACCATCTGGAGCATCATCCAGACCCATATCCCCGAGCTTCTCGAAAGGCTGGAATCCCTCAACCGCTGACGATGCGCGCGCGGCTGGCGCCGTTGCCCAGCGGCTCCACTCTTATCTGCACCGGGATGCGTTCGTGCATCTCCTGCACGTGGGAGATCACGCCGACGCGGCGGCCCAGGGCCTGAAGGCCGTCGAGCGCCTCCATGGCGAGCGCCAGGGATTGCGGGTCGAGGCTGCCGAAGCCTTCGTCGATGAACAGCGATTCGATGGTGAGCTCGCCGGAGGCCATGGAGGCGAGCCCTAGCGCCAGGGCCAGGGAGACCAGGAAGGTCTCGCCGCCGGAGAGCGAGTGCACCGAGCGGCGCTCGTCGGCCATGTCGCGATCCTCCACCAGCAGGCCGAGCTCGCTGCCGCCGCGGATCAGCCGGTAGCGGCGGCTGAGCCCGGCCAGGTGGGCGTTGGCGTGCTCCAGCAGCTGCTCGAGGTTGTAGGCCTGGGCGATGCGTCGGAAGGCCTTGCCGTCGGCGGAGCCGATCAGCTCATTGATCTGGCCCCAGCGGCGGAACTCGGCCTGGGCGGCCTCCAGTTCGGCCTGGCCGGCCTTGCGCCGCTCGCGGCGGCGATCGTCGTCGCTCAGGGCGAAGGCGGCCTCGTCGCGAGCCTTTTGTGCCGCCTCCAGGCGCGGGTGAAGCTCGGACTCGGCCACCTCCAGCGCCTCGCGGCGGCGTCGGAGTTCGTCGTCCACGGCGTCACTCAGCAGCGCCGCGTCGCGCTCGTCCTCGCGGCTCGCTTCTCCCGCCTCCTCGCCCAGGCCCTGGTCGCGGCGGTGGCGAAGCAGGGCGTCGCGCCGCTCGGCGAGGGTGGCGGCGGCGCGCTGGCGGGCCTGGTCGGCGGCCTCGATCTCCCGCTCCTCGTCGCGGGCCGCTTCTTCTGATTGGGTGAGCAGCCGGTCGAGGGTGGCGTCGCTCAGCTCGGGGTGCGCCGCTCGCCAGTCGGCGAGCTCGCGGGCGAGGGTGTCGCGCTCCCGGCGTAGCCCCTCGAGCCGCTCGGCCGCGTGTTCGACCCTTTGGGCGAGGCGCTGCTGTTGCTGTTGGGCCGTGTGCCAGCGCGCCTGGGCGGCGTCGCGGGCCTGGCGGGCCTGCTCCTGGCGTTCGTCGAGGTGCTGCTGCCAGGCATCCGGCGAGGCGTGCTCGCCGAGCCGGGCGGCGAGGGCGCGGGCAAGCCGCTCACGCTCCTCGCGCAGCGGCGGCAGCCGCTGGTCCAGCTCGGCCAGTACAGTGTCGGCGCTCGCCTTCTCTGTCACCAGGCGCGCCAGGGCGACCTGTCCCTCCTGCAGCGCCTGTTCCAGCGGGGCCAGTTCCGCCTCGGCCCGGGCCAGCTCGTCCAGGTGCCCTCGCGCCTGGCGGCGGCGGGTCTCGCTTGCCTCACGCTCGGCCTCGAGCCAGGCGTCGCGCTCGTTTGCCTCGATGGCGGCGAGCTCCTGCTGCAGGGGGTGCGCCTCCAGGGCCTTTCGTGCGGCTTCGTGCTGCCGCTCGGCCGCCTCGCGATCCTGCCGGTGGCGGGCGAGGGCGGCCTCCACGGCGCGGTATTCGCCGACAAGCTCGTCGCGCCGCCGCTGGGCCGCGTCGCGCGCCTTCCGGGCTGCGTCGAGCTGGCGGGCTTCCTCCGCCTCCTGGGCCTCGAGCTGGGCGGCCTCCGGGGTGGCCGGCGGATGCTCCCGCCAGGGGTGGTCGTGGCCGCCGCACACCGGGCAGGGCTCGCCCTCGACGAGGGCCTCGCGCAGCCGCGCCACGCTCTCGCTGCGCACGGCGCGGCTGCGGTCGATCAGCGCGCCGACGCTGTCGAAGTGGGCCTGGGCGCTGTCCAGGGCCTTGCGGGCGGCCTGGCCCTCGGTCAGCAGCGTGTTCCTGCGGGTCTCATCGTCGCCGAGTCGGCGGGTGAGCTGATCCAGGGCCTGGTCCGCGCGGCCGAGCTCCTGCCAGCGGCTGGCGAGCTCAGCGAGCGCCAGGTGGCGCCGGGCGGCCTCGTCGTGAATCTGCTGGGCGGCCTGGCGAGCGGCATCGAGGCGAGGGTGACTGCCCACCAACCGCTCGAGGGTTGAGCGCCAGTCGTCGCGGCGTCGCTGCCGTGCCTGCTGGGCCTCATCGGCTGAGCGGTGCTCCCGGGCCAGCCGTTCGGTCTCGGCCTGCTGCCGGGTGCGGGCCGCTTCCAGGTCGGCGAGCTGCCTGTCGTGGGTGGCGAGGCGCTGGGCCTCCTCTCGGGCCTCGCGCAGGGCGGGCTCGGCCTCGCGGCGCGCCGCGGCGGCCTCGGCCAGGTCGCGCTCGCGGGCATCAAGGGCCTCGCGGGCCTCGGCCTGGTCACGCTCGGCCTCGGCGAGCGCCCGCGCCGTTTCGGCGTGGCTCGCCTCCAGGGCGGTGATCTCGTCGGGCAGGGCGGCGCTACGTGCCAGCGCATGGCGCTTGGGGGCGATCCGCCGGCGCCACTCGCGGTCGGCACGCGCCTCGCCGAGCGCCTGCCAGTCGGCCTCGGCGTCCTGCTGCTGGGCCAGGCCCTGGCGATAGGCCGCGTGCAGCCGGTCATCGTCGTCGTGCCAGCGGCGCCGGTCCTGAAGCGATGCGGCCTGGCGCTGCAGGTCAGTGAGCGCCTGCCGGGTGGCCTCGGCCGTCTGCTGCAGTTCGGCGCGGGTCTCGGGCTCGGCGGGCCGGTCGCCCTCGAGCCGGGCCTCCAGGGCCTCGACGGCCTTCCTGGCGGCGTTGGCGCGCTGGTAGGCGGCCATGGAGATCGCCGAGTACTCCGCGGTGCCGGTGAGGCGCTCCAGCAGGTCGCTGCGGGCGTTGTCGTCTGCCTGAAGGAAGGCGGCGAACTCGCTCTGGGCGAGCAGCACGGCACGGGTGAACTGGTCGAAGCCGAGCCCCAGGCGTTCGGGCAGCAGGCGGTCGAACTCGCGTTTCTGGGCGGTGAGCAGTCGCTCGGTGTCGAGGTCAGTGAGCGACTGCTCGGCCTTCTGCAGCCGGCCGTCGACGCGCTGCCGGGCGCGGCGCACCGCCCAGCGGGCGCGGTAGCGGCGGCCGTCACGGCCCAGGAAATCCACCTCGGCGTGGCCCTCGGCGGCGCCGCGGCGCAGCAGGGTGCGCGGGTCGCCGGTGGTCAGGGTGGAGTCCGGGGTATCGGCGACCTGGCTGTCGCGGCTGGGTGCCTGGCGCAGGCGCGGCGTGCTGCCGAAGAGCGCCAGGCAGAGCGCGTCGAGCAGGGTGCTCTTGCCGGCGCCGGTGGGACCGGTGATGGCGAACAGGCCGGCGTCGCCGAGCGGCGGCGCAGTGAAGTCGAGCTCAAGGGGGCCGGGCAGCGAGGCCAGGTTCTCCAGGCGCAGGGCGAGGATCCTCATGCGTGGTTCTCCTCCCGGGTGTCGTCGGCGTCGAGTACCGCCTGGCGCAGGCGATCGAAGTCGGCCAGCACCTCGTCGCCCGGCGGCTCGCCCCAGCGCTGCTCCCAGGTGCGCGCGAACAGCTTGCGTGGCCCCAGGCTCTCGAGGTCGACCCGGGCGGGATTCGCCCCGCCGGCCACCTCGGGCAGGCGGCGGGCCAGGCGCAGCAGGCGCAGCGCACGGCCCTCGAGGGCGGCCTCTACCCGGGCGCGCAGGTCCGGCATGGGCGCCTCGAGTGCGACCTGCAGCTCCAGCCAGGGCCACTGCACCTTCGGCAGCGCCGGGTCGTCATCGAGTGTCGCAAGCTCGGCCAGCACCTCGTCCAGTGGGCCGGGGCCGATGCGGTGCATGGCCACCGGGCGCGGCACGGGGATCGTCTCGGTTCCGGCTAGCGCCTCGCCCTCCAGAGTCACCGCCACCACCTGGTGGGGGTAGCCGGCCTCGCTGAAGTCCAGCGGCAGGGGGCTGCCGCTGTAGCGGATGCGCGCCTCGCCCACTTGCTGGGGGCGGTGCAGGTGGCCTAGGGCGACATAGGCGATCGCCGGCGGGAAGAGGGCGGCGGAGATCGACTCCTCGCCGCCGATCACGATGGGCCGCTCGCTGGCCTCGGAGACCGCCGCGCCATGCAGGTGGGCGTGGCTCATGGCGACCAGCGCCTGGCCCGGTTCGCGGCGCGCCTCGGCGGCGGCGATCAGCTGGCGGTGCACCCGGGTGATGCCGGCCACGTAGTCGTTGCGCGCGGCCTCGGGTCCGTCATCGTCGTCGTGTCTCGCCAGCGCCGCGCCGGTGACCTCGGCGGGGCGCAGGAAGGGCAGCGCCAGGCACCAGGCGCGGGTCTCGCCGGCGGCGTCGGTGAGCGGCACCAGCAGGCGTTCGGCGTCGAGGGTGCCGTCGTCGAGCCAGCGCACCCGTCCCAGGGCGTGGGTTCGCAGGCGGCGCATCAGCGGCGCGGGCAGCTCGATGCGATTACCGCTGTCGTGGTTGCCGGCGATCAGCACGATATCCAGGCTCGGCAGCCGCTCGTGGGCGCCGACGATGAAGTCGTAGAGCAGCTCCTGGGCGGCCAGCGACGGGTTGACCACGTCGAAGATATCGCCGGCCACCAGCAGGGCGTCGGCTTGGCGCGCCACCAGGGTGTCGAGCAGCCAGGCGAGGAAGGCGCGGTGCTCGGCGTGGCGTTCCTGGCCGTGGAAGCTCTGGCCGAGGTGCCAGTCGGCGGTGTGGATCAGTTTCATCAGGTCTCCCTTCCTGCCTGTGTGCCGGGGGCGATAGTCTACGTCACTCACGAGCGGCTGTTCAGGAGCGACGGTACCCCCCTCTTCGGCTTGTCCCCAGCGCTCCTTACTATGTGCCGTTTCGATCATTCTAAGGAGCCACTATGCCATCGGCCTCGCTTCATGACTGGAACCTGGCGCCCCGCGACGCCATCGCCCTGCAGCGGCGCCTGGCGGACCGCGTCGAGCGCGAGGATCGCCTCGGCGAGGTGCGGCGCATCGCCGGGATGGATATCGGCTTCGAGCAGGGCGGCGAGGTCACCCGGGCGGCGGTGGTGGTGCTGGACTGGCCGCCGGGCGAGGAGGGTGGCTTCACGGTGGTGGAGGAGGTGGTGCATCGCGAGCCTACGCGGATGCCCTATGTCCCCGGGCTGCTCTCCTTCCGCGAGGTGCCGGCGGCGCTGGGTGCCTTCTCGCGGCTCGCCGTGACGCCGGACCTGGTGATGGTGGACGGCCAAGGCATCGCCCACCCGCGTCGCCTGGGCGTCGCCGCGCATCTCGGGCTATGGCTCGACCTGCCTACCATCGGCGTGGCCAAGTCGCGGCTGTGCGGCCATCACGGCGAGCCGGGCCCTGAGCGGGGCGACTGGGTGCCGCTGACCGACGGCCCCGACGACGAGGTGATCGGCGCGGTGCTGCGCTCGCGGGTCAAGGTGAAGCCGATCTTCGTCTCCGGCGGGCACCGGGTGTCGCTTGCCACGGCGCTCGACTGGGTGATCCGCTGCCTCGGGCGCACCAAGCTGCCGGAGCCGACCCGGCTGGCCGATCGGCTCGCCTCGCGGCGGGGCGGCGCGGCTGGCCCGCAAGCGTAGCCCGGCCAGGGGCTGCGCTATACTGCGGGCCCACTCCCTATCCCGTGAGCCCGCCATGTCGTCCGTCGATCCCCTCGCCGCCACCCGCCAGTGGGTGGAGACCTTCGTGGTCGCCCGCAATGTCTGCCCCTTCGCCGGCCGCGAGGTCGAGCGTGACAGCATCCGCTACGTGGCGGTGGACGCCGCGGCCTGGGAGCCCGCCCTGCTGGCGCTGCTCAGTGAGTGCGAACGCCTTGATGCGACGCCGGCGATCGAGACCACCCTGCTGGTGCTCACCCCCGGCCTCGAGGCCTTCGACGACTACCTGGACTTCCTGGGCGTGGCCGAGGCGCTGCTCGCCGACCAGGGCTATGAAGGCACCTACCAGCTGGCGAGCTTCCACCCGGACTACGTCTTCGCCGACGCCGAGGAGGCGGATCCCGCCAACTTCACCAATCGCTCCCCCTTCCCCATGCTGCACCTGCTGCGCGAGGCGGGGCTGGAGCGGGCGCTCTCGCACTACCCGGACCCCGAGACGATCCCCGAGCGCAACGTGGCGGCGCTGCGCGAGGTGGGCCAGGCACCCCTCGCCGCGGCGCTGGCCCGGCTACGCGGCGGCGACTGAGCGGCACATGATGTGCCCTCCTGACTAGACGATATCCAGCGCCACCTTGCGCGCCGGCGCCGGGAAGGCGGCGTCGAGCCGGGCCAGGGCGTCGTCGTCCAGACGCACATGCAGGGCGGCGGCGTTCTGCTCCACGTGCTCGGTGCGCGCCGCCTTGGGGATGGCGATGACGTCGCGGCGCCCCTCGACCGGGCGGATCGCCCAGGCCAGCAGCACCTGGGCCGGGGTGATGCCGTGGCGCGCGGCGATGCCCATCACCTCTGGGTGGCCGAGCAGGTCCTCGCGCAGGCTGCCGGCCTGGGCCAGCGGGCAGTAGGCCATGGTGGGCATGCCGCGCTCGCGCTGCCACGGCAGCAGCGAGTGCTCGATGCCCCGGGAGCCCAGGTGGTAGAGCACCTGGTTGACCGCGCAGGCGTCGCCACCCGGCAGGCCGTTCAGGGCGGCGAGCTCGTCGACGTCGAAGTTGGAGACCCCGAAGCGGCGGATCTTGCCCGCCTCGCGCAGGCGCGCGAAGGCCTCCAGGGTCTCTTCCAGCGGGATATCGCCGGGCCAGTGCAGCAGGTAAAGGTCGAGGTGGTCGGTGCGAAGGCGCCTGAGGCTCGCCTCGCAGGCGGCGATGGCCGATTCGCGGCCGGCGTTCCAGGGGTAGACCTTGGAGACCAGGAAGGCCTCGTCGCGCCGCCCGGCCAGCGCCTCGCCCACCACCTGCTCGGCGCCGCCGTCGGCGTACATCTCGGCGGTGTCGATCAGCGTCAGGCCCATGGCCAGGCCGTGCTGCAGGGCGCGCACCTCGTCGCGGCGCGGGGCGCGCCCCTCGCCCATGTACCAGGTGCCCTGGCCGATGGCGGGCAGCGCGAGGGCGGGCTCGTGGGCGGTGGCGGGCAGGGTGACGCGGGGAGCGGGGAGCAGGGCGAGGGCCTCTTGTCGGTTTTATGGAAGGCGTTTCCAGTCATTCTGGCCCCCCTTGTCATCCGACCGCAACGGCCCCATGGTCTATGGTGTAGTGGCAAGTGCATTCCCTGACGAGAGAAGGAGTCGAGATGAGCATCGAGAAAACCGGCAGCGCCGTCTGGCAGGGCGGTCTCAAGGATGGCAAGGGCAGCGTCTCCACCCAGAGCGGCGTGATCCAGGAGGTGCCCTACAGCTTCGCCAAGCGCTTCGAGGGCGAGGCCGGCTCTAACCCCGAGGAGCTGATCGGTGCCGCCCATGCGAGCTGCTACTCCATGGCCCTGTCGATGATCCTCGGCGAGGCGGGACTCACCGCCGAGCGCATCGCCACCGAGGCCAAGGTCGCCCTGGAGGAGGTCGACGGCGGCTTCGCCATCACCCGCATCCACCTGAGCACCGTGGCGAGCATCCCCGGCGCCGACCAGGCGGCCTTCAAGGACGCCGCCGAGAAGGCCAAGGCGGGCTGCCCGGTCTCCAAGCTGTTCAACGCCGAGATCACCCTGGACGCCCGCCTGGAGGGCTGACGCCCACGTCACGCGCCCCCATGCGCCGGGGCCGCCAGCGATGGCGGCCCCGGCGTCGTTTCAGCCTGCGCCTTGCGCCGTGCGCTGCGCGGCCGCGGCCACCAGGGCCCGGACCAGCCGCTGCTGCGGGCGGTTGAAGATCAGCCACTCCGGGTGCCACTGCACGCCGATCAGGAAGTCATGGTCGCGGGACTCGATGCCCTGGACCAGGCCGTCGCGGTCGCGGGCGACGATCGCGATGCCGCGCCCGGCCCGGTTCACCGCCTGGTGGTGGAGGCTGTTGATGCGACACCAGCTCACCCGCAGGATGCGATGCAGCTGGCTGTCGGCGACGATATCCACGGTCTTGCGCGGCAGCACCGTGCGCCGGCGCTTGAGCCCCTCGTGGCTGGTGTAGATGTCGGGGTCCAGGGTGCCGCCCAGATGGACGTTGATCAGCTGGGCGCCGCGGCAGATGCCCAGCACCGGCGTGCCTTGGGGGATGAAGGTCTCGAGCAGCTCCAGCTCCAGCTCGTCGCGCTGGGGGTCGACGCGCACGTCGAGCTGGACCTCGGCGTCGTAGAGGTGGGCCTGGATGTCGTCGCCGCCGCCGATGATCAGCCCGTCGAGGGTCTCAGGCCAGGGGCGCGAGGGAGAGAGCCGGCGTGGCCGGCCGCCGTGGCGCCAGACGGCGAACCAGTCGAAGAGCCAGGCGATCTGGCTCTTGCGGTCCGAGGTGGTGATGCCGATCAGCGGACGCCGGCTCATGAACGCCTCACCCAGCGGCGCAGGCGCAGCCACAGGCGTACCAGCGGCGAACGGGTGTGACGCGCCACGTACTCGGCGCTGCGTCGCGCCAGCGCCTCCTTGTCCGCGGCCAGCCGCTCCACCTCCACCCAGCGGTTCCACTCCACCGTCGAGCCCCAGCCGACCTGGGAGAGGCGGGCGTCGGGCAGCCGGTAGTGGAAGGTGGGGCGCGCCTTGACCAGGCGGTTGCGGAACAGCTCATGGGGGTAGTCGGGGCGCAGGTGGGCGAACAGCGGGGTCATGTCGAGCTCGCGGTTGCGGGTCGGGTTGTCGGCCAGGTAGTCGGCGATCAGGGTGTCGAGGTCCGGGGCGTAGTCCGCCGCCAGCACCTTGAGGGCGTAGGCCTTCGGGAAGGGGTTGGCGTGGGGCAGCACCTCGCGGGTGATGTCCACGTCGATCTGCTCGCGCAGCCACTCCGCCAGCAGCAGGTAGGCGCGCAGGTGGTCGCGCAGGCTCGCCACCTCGAGGCTCGGCACCTCGGGGTTGAGGTGCAGGCCGAAGCCGTAGAGCAGGCTCTCCTCGGTGCCCTTGGCGCCATGCTCGCGCAGCGCGGTGAACAGCGTGTCGAGCTCGCCAAGCTCATCCCAGGGGATCGGCGGGCAGACGATCTCGGTGGGCACGAGCCCGGTGACCACGTCGCCGATCAGCTCCCGGGTGCGGTTGTGGAACTCGACGCGCATCTGGTGGCGCTGGCGCTCCCACTCGCTGTCGTCCTTCGGCCTGGCCTCCAGCACCTCCGCGTCGGGGTGGGCGTACTGGGTGTCGAGCTCGATGGTGAAGGTGCCCCAGCGGGTCCCCTCCACCTTGAGCCGGTGGGGGCTGACCACCACCACCTCGCCGCCGAAGCGCTCGCGAACCTGCTCGGCGGTGTCATGGGGATGCAGGCCGGCGAACTCGATCTCGACCCCCACGCGGCGCGTCTCGCCGTCGGAGTTGCGGGGTTCGGGTGGCGGTTGCGGCGTCATGTCGGCATCCTGTGCGTCACATGGGGGCGTCCATCGAGCGTATCATACTGCCCCAGGCCCCCGACGCCTCTTCGCCCCATCGTCTATCGCCCATTGCCCATCCACAGGGAGACGTGATGTTGCCTCACCGCCGCTCCGGTTGCTTGTTCCCGGCCTGGAGGCCGCTGCTCGGCCTGGTGCTGCTGTGTGCCTGGTGGCTGCCGCTGGCCGCCCAGGCTCAGGCGGTCAACCTGCCGGGGCTGGTTACCTCCGCGGAGGACCAGCGGCATGACCCCCAGGCGTTCCAGCAGTCGCTGGAGCGGATCATCGCCACCCTCGAGGACGCCGAACGGCGCGGCCAGCTGCTGGAGAGCCTCAAGGACCTGCAGAGCGTGCATGGCGAGGCCACCGAGGAGCGCGGCATCGCCCCGCGGGAGGGGCTCCTGGGGGCGCTGGCCGAGACCATCAGCGACCTCGGCGAGCAGGCCGAGGGTGACTCGCCCCTGGCGCGCTGGCAGGCCCAGCTGCGCCAGGGCTGGCAGGACCTGAGTACCCTGGTGGCGGAGACCGGCAATGCCGACCTGATCCGCTTCGCGGTGGAGGCGACGGTGCTGCTGGTGATCTGGGGCGGGCTGCTGGTGATCCTGATCGCCCTGGGGCGGCTGCTGGCGCGGCGCCGCGGCTGGCCCCTGGACCTGCCCCGCGAGCCGCGGGCCTGGCTGATGACCGTGCACTTCCTGCGTCGCATGCTGCCCTGGGCGCTGGCCTTCGCCCTGGTGCTGGGCATCGCCCAGCTGGTGCCGCCCAGCACCGGGCGGGTGCTGGCGCTGGTGGTGGCCTACGTGGCGCTGGCCGGGCGTACCCTCTCGGTGATCGTGGAGACCTTCGTCTCGGTGTTCACCCGCGGCCACCGCTTCGTCGCCGTGCAGCTGGTGCAGAACCACGCCCTGCGCCCGCTGTTCGTGATCGGCGCCTTGGTGGCGCTGGGCGATGCCTTCAACTCCGGGCGCCTCACCGACCTGCTCGGCGACGAGCTCGCCGGCCTGCTCTCGGTGCTGGCCAACATGCTGGCGGCGCTGCTCAGCGTGCGCTTCATCCTGCGCTTCAAGCGGCCCATCGAGCACATCATCCGCAACCGCCCCTGGCGCGAACGCCGCGAGACCAGCGCCGGCGCCAGCATCGTCCAGGTGCTGGGCCGACTGTGGCACGTGCCGGCGCTGCTGCTGGTGGGGGGCTCGCTGGTGGCGATCTTCGTCACCGGTGGCGACGTCGGCACCGCCCTGGCGCGCTCGATCATCTCCGCCGCGCTGCTGGTGCTGGCGCTGGTGGTCACCGGGCTGGTGCGCCGCCACGCCGAGCGGCGCAAGCGGCGCCAGCGCCGCCGCCGGGTCAGCCAGTACCGGGTGCGCCTGGAGCGCTTCGGCTATGTGCTGGCCCATATGGCCACCTGGCTGGCCTTCGCCGAGCTGTCCTTGCAGGTGTGGAGTGGCTCGCTGCTGGGCATCGGCGCCCAGGGGGTGGCCAGCGCGCGCATCGGCCAGGCGCTGCTGGCCACCGCCCTGACCCTGCTGCTGGCCTGGCTGGCGTGGATCTTCGCCGACACCGCCATCCAGCGCGCCCTGACCAGCTCGGCGCGCTCCCGCGGGCGGCGGGTCAACCAGGCCCGTGCCCAGACCATCACCCCGATGATCCGCAACGTCATCTTCACCGCCATCGTGATCATCGCCGGCATCGTCGGGCTGGCCAACCTGGGGGTCAACGTCACGCCGCTTCTGGCCGGTGCCGGTGTGATCGGCCTGGCGCTGGGCTTCGGCGCCCAGACCCTGGTGCAGGACCTGATCACCGGCATCTTCATCCTGATCGAGGACGCCCTGGCGGTGGACGATTTCGTCGAGATCAATGGCCACATGGGCACGGTGGAGGGGCTGACCCTGCGCACCGTGCGCCTGCGCGACCTCGACGGCATCGTGCATATCATCACCTTCAGTCGCATCGACTCGATCCACAACATGTCGCGCCAGTTCGGCATCGCGCTGATGAAGATCCGTATCCCCTACGACATGCCGATCGACGACGCCATCACCCTGATGCAGGAGACCGCCCAGGCGCTGCGCCAGGACCCGATGATGCGCCACTACATCTGGTCGCCGCTGGAGATGCAGGGCATCCACGCCTTCGAGGAGGGCTGCCCGATCCTGCGCATGCGCTTCCGCACCGCCCCGGAGATGCAGTGGGACGTGGCGCGCGCCTTCAACCTGCTGCTCAAGCAGCGCATGGAGGCCCAGGGCGTCGACCTCGGCGTGCCGCGGCTCAGCGTCAGCATGGAGGGGCGCGGCGGCGGCCGCCTGGACGGCTCCAGCGAGCGCGGCGACGACGCGGCGAGCCAACGCGATGCCGCCGGCCGCGCCCCGGGGCGGGCCGGGGTCGCCGACCCGCATCACCAGACGAGTCGCAGCGGCGGCTCGCCCGACCCGGCCCAGTGATGCGCCGGCAGCGTGACCCCGGCAGCGAGGCCCGCGCGTGATCCATGTCGAACGCCAGGACAGCCTGCATCTCAAGATCTCCCGCGTGCTGCAGGAGGAGACCTCGCATCGCCTCGACCTCTTCCTGTTCGTGCCCGGCGAGCTGGGGCTGACCGGCCGGGTGATCGCCGAGGAGGATTTCTACCACGCGGCGATCCAGGTCAAGCGCACCTACTACAGCGACCGCTATCGCCTGCCGCTGGTGCTGAGTCGCCTGGCCGAGCGCGGCAAGCTCGACCCCGAGCACTATCGCCTGAGCCTGAGCCTCTATGCCTACCAGTACGTGGTGGCCATGGAGCGCTCCACCCAGCCGCTGATCGACGACGCCCGGCGCGCCCGCCGCGCCGAGAAGAGCGCCCGGGCGGCCGGGGAGGCACGCCGCCATGAGCCCGGGAACGGGCAGGGAGCACGACAGGAGGAGGCCGCGGACGAGCACCAGGAGCTGCAGCGGCGCCTGGCGGAGCATGCCGACCTGGCGGTGAGCATCCTGCGCCGGCTGCGCCGGCATGAGCCGAGCGAGGAGAGCCTGCACCGCTACTTCGCCACCATCGACAACTACCTCTCCTGGTTCACCGAGCAGCGCCTGCTGGCGCTGCTCGCCGGGCTGCCGCGGGGCGCGCGCTTCCGTCCCCTGCGGGCGCGGCTGGTGGCGATCTGTCGCGCCGAGGACGCCTACCGCCGCGAGCGCGAGTACAACTCCGAGCGGGTGACCCGCGACCCCACGCGGATGTCCAACAAGATGCGCCTGCTGCGCCGGCTGATCGAGTACCCGGTGACCCTCAAGCAGACCACCCAGGAGCTGGGCAACGCCGAGCAGAAGGCGGTCAAGGCGCTGGCCACCGCCGTGGTGATGGTGTTCGTCTCCCTGGGCCTGCTCGAGATCCGCACCGTGCTGGCCGACATCACCGCGCTCTTCGTGCTGGCCATGGCCGGCATCTACGCCCTGCGCGAGGTGTTCAAGGATGACCTGCGCAACACCCTGTGGCGCCTGCTGCGCCGCGGCCGGCCCAAGTGGCGCCGCCAGTACCTGGACCCCACCCGCAATGCCGTGGTCGGTCGCCAGCGGGAGTGGTTCGACTATAAGCGCTACGCCCGCCTCGACGACGAGATCCGGCGGGTGCGCAAGCGTAACGTGGCCCAGCGTGAGGAGGTGGTGCTGCACTACCGCTCCAGCTCGCGGATGTCGCCGACCCGCTTCCTGAGCGGCTATGACCACACCCGCGAGACCCTGAGCCTCGACCTGTCACCGATCGCCCGGCTGATGGACAAGGGAAGCCACCGGGTCTATCGCCTGGAGGAGGGCGACCAGGTGGTGCGCGAGGAGGTGGAGAAGCGCCACCTGCTCAACCTGGTGATCCGCGAGAGCCAGGGCGCGTCCCCGCCCACCCTGCAGCGCTGGAAGATCGTGATGAGCCGCTCGCGCATCGTCGACGTGGAGCGGGTCCACGCCGAGGGGCCGGGGCATGACACGGGGGCAGACGGCTGAATGCCGAAGGCCAGGCCCCGGAGGAGCCAGGTCAAGTGACGGGGCTGGCCCCGCAGGGGGCTCAGGCGAGGTTCTCGGGCCCGAAGGCGTCGGGGAGTAGCGCCTCCATGGTGTAGTCCTTGAGCAGGCGCCCCTCGGCGTCCACCACGCGGATGCGGGTGTGCTCGTCGGCGAACTCGCGGATACGCTGGCGGCAGTCGCCGCAGGGCGTGCAGAGGTGCGCCCCGGGGCCGATCACCCATACCTCGCGCAGGCGCCGCTCGCCGGCGCCGACCATGGCGGCGATGGCCGAGGCCTCGGCGCACAGCCCCTTGTAGTGGGCCACCTCGACGTTGGCGCCGGCGTAGTGCTTGCCGCTCTCGGCGATCACCACGGCCCCCACCGGGTGGCGGGAGTAGGGCGCATAGGCGTTGCCGCGCACCGCCACCAGGGTCTCGATCAGGCTCGGGTCCGGCGTGTTCATGCGTTTTCCCCCCTGTCGTCGAGCAGCACGGCGTCCAGCGCCGTGCGCATCATGTCGTCGAAGCTGCGCTCCCGGGCGGTGCTGTCCAGGGAGTCGCCCTTGAGGATATGGTCCGAGACGGTGCAGATGGTCGCCGCCCGGGCGCCGAACTCGGCGGCTACCCCGTAGAGGCCGGCGGCCTCCATCTCCACGCCGACGACCCCGTAGCGCCTGAGCAGCTCGGCGGTCTCGGGACGCGGGTCGTAGAACAGGTCGGCCGAGAAGAGGTTGCCGACCCTGGCCGCGAGGCCCTGCGACTCGGCGGCATCCACCAGCGCCCGGGTCAGGGCGAAGTCGGCGGTGGCGGCGAAGTCCATGCCGCCGAAGCGGGTGCGGTTGACCCCGGAGTCGGTGCAGGCGCCCAGGCCGATCACCAGGTCGCGCACCTGCATGTCGTCGCGCACCGCGCCGCAGGAACCAACGCGGATCAGGCGCCTCACGCCGTACTCGGTGATCAGCTCCTTGGCGTAGATTGAGACCGAGGGGATGCCCATGCCGTGGCCCATCACCGAGATCGCGCGGCCGCGGTAGGTGCCGGTATAGCCGGCCATGTTGCGCACCCTGTTGACCTGGCGGACGTCCTCCAGGTAGGTCTCGGCGATGTATCTGGCACGCAGCGGGTCGCCGGGCATCAGCACGCTGTCGGCGAAGTCGCCGGGGGCGGCGTCGATATGGGGCGTGGCCATCATGGGGCTCCTGTGGCGTCGGGTTCGAGGAAGGAGGTGCCATCGGCGAAGGGCGGCAGGCCGAGCCACTCGGCGAGGCTCTGGCCGATGTCGGCGAAGGTCTCGCGTGCCCCCAGGGGTCCGGGAGCCAGGCCGCCGCCCAGCGCCAGCACCGGCACCTGCTCGCGGGTGTGGTCGGTGCCGGACCAGCTGGGGTCGCAGCCGTGGTCGGCGGTGAGGATCAGCAGGTCGTCGTCGCCGAGCCTTGCCAGGAGCTCGGGCAGGCGGGCGTCGAAGGCTTCCAGCGCCGCGGCGTAGCCGGCCACGTCGCGGCGGTGGCCGTAGAGGGTGTCGAAGTCGACGAAGTTGGTCATCACCAGCGCGTGGCCCTCGGTCGCCTCCAGCGCCGCCAGGGTGGCGTCCATCAGGGCTTCGTGGCCGCTCGCCTTGACCGTGCGCGAGACCCCGCAGTGGGCGTAGATGTCGGCGATCTTGCCGATGGCGACCACCTCGCCGCCGTCGTCATGCAGCCGCTGCAGCAGGGTGGGCGAGGGCGGCTCGACGCTGTAGTCGCGACGATTCGCCGTGCGCGTGAAGCCGGCCGCATCGCCGCCCGTCGCTTTTTCACCCACAAAGGGGCGCGCGATCACCCGGCCGATGTTGTACGGCTCTAGCAGGCGGCGGGCGGTCTCGCACAGCGCGTAGAGCCGCTCCAGGCCGAAGGCCTCCTCGTGAGCGGCGATCTGGAACACCGAGTCCCCCGAGGTGTAGACGATGGGCTTGCCGGTGGCGAGGTGAGCTTCGCCGAGCCGGGCGATGATCTCGGTGCCCGAGGCGTGGCAGTCGCCCAGCACCCCGGGCAGCCCGGCCTCGCGCACCAGCGCCGCAAGCAGCTCGGGCGGGAAGCTCGCCTGCTCGTCACGGAAGTAGCCCCACTCGAAGCGCACCGGGACGCCGGCGATCTCCCAGTGGCCGGAGGGGGTGTCCTTGCCCGAGGAGACCTCGGCGGCGTGCCCCCAGGCGCCTATTACCTCGGCGGGGGGCGTCACCCCCTCGGCCCAGGTGCCGGTGGCGGCGTGGTGGGCATGGAAGAGCCCCAGCCGTGCCAGGTTGGGCAGCGCCAGGGGGCCTGCCCGGTCGGGGCCGTCGCATTCGCCGCGCGCGCAGGCGGCGGCGATATGGCCCAGGGTGTCGCTGCCCTCGTCAGCGAAGCGCGCGGCGTCGGGGCCGGCGCCGATGCCGAAGGAGTCGAGCACCAGCAGGATGGCGCGGTGCGAGGTGCCATGGGTCATGGGGTCTCTCCCTGGAGGCGTTCCTGGATCAGCGTAGGCGGTGTGGCGGCGGCGTCACCCACCAGCATGGCCTCGCGCAGCGTGGCCGCGGCGCGCTCGGCGTCGGCCCGGCTGGCGGCGTGGATCAGGGCCAGCGGGCGCTCGCCGTCCACCGCCTCGCCGATGGCGGCGATGCCGGTGAGGCCCACGGCCGGGTCGATGGCCGCCCCCGGGGTGCGGCGTCCACCGCCGAGCTCGACCACCGCCAGGCCCAGGGCGCGGGTGTCCAGGCGCTGGACGATGCCGGCCCGCTCGGCATGCACCGCCAGCGTCACCGGTGCCTCGGGCAGGTGGTGGCCAGGGCGCTCGAGCAGGTCCGGCGGGCCGCCGAGGCCCGTCACCATGCGCGCGAAGCGCTCGGCGGCGGCCCCCGAGGCGAGCGCCTTGTCGAGCCGAGCCACGGCCGCGTCGCGGCTGTCGGCCAGGCCGCCGGCGATGAGCAGCTCGGCGGCGAGCTCGCGGGTCACCGTCAGCAGGCGGCCGTCGCTCGCCTCGCCGCCGAGCAGGCGGATCGCCTCGCGCACCTCCACGGCGTTGCCGGCGCAGGGCGCCAGCGGCTGGCTCATGTCGGTGACCAGTGCCGTGGTCGGGGTGCCGGCGCGGGTCGCCACTCGGGCGATCGCCTCGGCGAGCTCCACGGATTGTTCATGTGTGGGCATGAAGGCGCCGCTGCCGCTCTTGACGTCCATCACCAGGGCATCCAGCCCGCAGGCGAGCTTCTTGCCGAGGATCGAGGAGACGATCAGCGGCAGCGACTCCACCGTGGCGGTGACATCGCGGATGGCGTAGAGGCGGGCGTCGGCCGGGGCGAGCGCGGCGCTCTGGCCGACGATGGCCACCCCCACCTCGCGCACCAGGCGGCGGAAGGTGGCGGTCTCCGGGGTCACCGAATAGCCGGGGATCGCCTCGAGCTTGTCCAGGGTGCCGCCGGTGTGGCCGAGGCCGCGGCCGGAGACCATGGGCACATAGCCGCCACAGGCGGCGATCCAGGGCCCCAGCACCAGCGAGACCAGGTCACCCACGCCGCCGGTGGAGTGCTTGTCGAGCACCGGGCCGGGCAGCTCCCAGGCGAGCGTCTGGCCGGAGTCGCGGATCGCCGCGGTCAGCGCCACCGTCTCGGCCTCATCCATACCGTTGAGGAAGATCGCCATGGCCAGCGCCCCGACCTGGGCGTCGGAGAGTGTGCCGTCACTGATGCCGGCGACCAGCTCGGCGATCGCCTCGGCGGAGAGCGCGCAGCCGTCGCGCTTGGCGCGGATCCGCTCCTGGGGCAGGGCGGGCGAAGGGGAGGCGGACGCGGGCATCAGTAGCCTCCCTGGCTCCCGGCGGGGGCGACCGCCATCCCCAGGGTGACCAGCAGGTCGTCGAGCAGGCCCGAGGCGCCGAAGCGGAAGTGCGCGGGGGTGATCCAGCTCGCGCCCATGATCCGCTCGGCCAGCGCCAGGTAGGCTTGGGCGTCCTCGGTGGTGCGCACCCCGCCGGCGGCCTTGAAGCCGATGTCGCGGCCGCTGGCCCTGATCGCCTCGAGCAGGATCTCGGAGGACTCCAGGGTGGCATTCACCGCCACCTTGCCGGTGGAGGTCTTGAGGAAGTCGGCACCGCCCTCGATGGCGAGCTCCGCGGCGCGGCGGATCAGCGCCCGCTCCTTGAGCTCGCCGGTCTCCAGGATCACCTTGAGGGTAGCGTCGCCGCAGGCCTGGTGGCAGCAGGCGACCAGTTCGCGGCCGGTCTCCTCGTCGCCGGCCAGCAGGGCGCGATACGGGAAGACCACGTCCACCTCGTCGGCGCCGGCGGCCACCGCCTCGCGGGTCTCGCGGGCGGCGGCCATGATGTCGTCGCCGCCGTGGGGGAAGTTGGTCACCGTGGCGATGCGTACCTGGCCCTCGAGGTCCAGCGCCTTGAGGGTGCGCCGGGCGGTGGTGACGAAGGCGGGGTAGACGCACACCGCGGCCGGGGTGCCGGCGGGGGTGCGCGCACGGCGGCACAGTGACTCGATGCTGCGGTCGCTGTCGTCGTCGTTGAGGCTGGTCAGGTCCATCAGCGCCAGCGCCTGGCGGGCGGCGCGCTTGAGGTCATCGGTCATGTCGCATCCGTGTGTCGCGGAGAGTGTGGCGAGAGTGTGTCGCGGAGAGAGGCAGGGCGCCCGCCGTCGGGCGCCCTGCGGTAAGCCTAACCCAGGGCCCCGAGGGCCAGGAAGAAGCCGGCGATGGAGGCCGACATCAGGTTGGAGAGGGTGCCGGCCAGCACCGCCTTTAGGCCGAAGCGGGCGATCTCGTGGCGGCGGTTGGGGGCGATGCTGCCCAGGCCGCCGAGCAGGATAGCGATGGAGGAGAGGTTGGCGAAGCCGCACAGCGCGAACGACAGGATCGCCATGGTATGCGGGGTCATCGCCTGGCCGGTGGCGGCCACCATTTGCTCGCCGTCCAGGTAGGGGGCCAGGTTGATGTAGGCCACGAACTCGTTGACCACCAGCTTCTGGCCGATGAAGGAGCCGGCCAGAGTGGCCTCCTCCCAGGGCACGCCGAGCAGGAAGGCGAGCGGGGCGAACAGCCAGCCGAGGATCCACTCCAGGCTCAGTCCCTCGAAGCCGACCCAGCCGCCGATGCCGCCCAGCATGCCGTTGATCAGGGCGATCAGGCCGATGAAGGCGAGCAGCATGGCGCCGACGTTGGCGGCCAGCCTGAGTCCCGAGGTGGCCCCGGCGGCGGCGGCGTCCAGCACGTTGCTGGGCTTGTCCTCGTCCTCGTCGAGCTCCTCCTCGACCCTCGAGACGCTGTCCTCGGGCTCGCGGGTCTCGGGCATGATCAGCTTGGCGAACAGCAGCCCGCCCGGGGCGGCCATGAAGGAGGCCGCCACCAGGTACTCC
Source organism: Halomonas sp. PBN3 (assembly GCF_000475415.1). NCBI lineage: Bacteria > Pseudomonadati > Pseudomonadota > Gammaproteobacteria > Oceanospirillales > Halomonadaceae > Halomonas > Halomonas sp. PBN3. Next base: position 186,626 of record NZ_AXCA01000163.1, read on the forward strand.
ATGGGCACGCCCATGGCGGCATAGCCGGCCAGCACCGAGCCCGCCACCGAGGCGAGCCCGCCGCACATCACCGCGAACAGCTGTGAGGGGGTCATGCGGGCGATGAAGGGGCGCACCACCAGCGGCGCCTCGGTCTGGCCGACGAAGATGTTGGCGGTGGCGGAGAGCGACTCGGTGCGCGAGGTGCCCAGCGCCTTCTGCAGGGCGCCGCCGAGGATGCGGATCACCCACTGCATGATCCCCAGGTAGTAGAGCACGGCGATCAGCGACGAGAAGAAGATGATCACCGGCAGCACCTTGATGGCGAAGATGAAGCCGGTGCTCTCCACGTCGGCCAGCCCGCCGAAGACGAAGCCGATGCCGTCGTTGGCGTAGAGCACCACCTGGCTCACGGCATCGGAGACGGTCTTGAGCGCTGTCTGGCCGAAGGGCACGTAGAGCACGAAGGCGCCGATGCCGGCCTGGAGGGCGAAGGCACCGCCCACCGTGCGCAGGCGGATCGACTTGCGGTCGTAGGAGAAGAGCAGGGCGATGGCGATCAGCGTCACCATCCCGATGAGGCTCATGATGAGGGTCATGCGGATCCCCTTTGCCTTACAGCAGGTTGAGCTTGAGGGTGTAGATCATGGCGTTCTGGTACTGGCCCGGCGTGCCCAGCTTCTCATTGGAGTAGCGATACTGCACGCCGGCGGTGAGGCGGTCATGGGGGTGCCACCACAGGCTGAGGGCGCCGTTGGTGCCCACCGCGTCGGCCTTGTCGCCCACGTAGTTCTGCGTGAGGTAGTCGTCGTCGCGGCCGAAGGTCTGCTCGTGCCAGTTGGTGACGCTGAACGCCTGGCCGAAGGCACTGAAGTCGTAGCCCGCCACCCAGCCGGCCATGAAGCCGTTCATGCCGGTATAGCCGTCGCTCTGCACCCGGGCCGCGCCCAGGAAGGGCTTGATCCACAGGCCATTGGCGAAGGTGTGGCGATAGCCCAGGCCGAGGATCTGGTCCTGCTCGCGGGCGTCGTAGCCGTAGTCGCGGAAGTCGTAGACGTGGGCGTAGAGGGAGAAGGGCGACTCGCCCAGGTAGAGGTGCGAGGTGACCTTGCCGGCGGTGCGGAAGTTGTCCTTGCCGCCGCTCTCCTCGTCGAACTGGTCGTTGCCCGGGTTCTCGAAGTCGAAGAAGCCGTAGAATTCGCCCCACTCGTAGCCCCGCCCACCCTCGAGCTCGAGGTAGAGGAAGTCGCCTTTGGCGGCGTTGTCGGTGGTACGCGCCTCGGTGCCGTCGGACCAGTCGAGGTAGTTGACCGAGACGTTGGCGAAGGACCACAGCGGGCCCTCGGCCATGGCGGTGAAGGGCACGGCGGCGAGCAGCAGGCCGCCGGCCAGGGTCGGGAGATGACGCGGGGAATCCATCATGTCATGTTCCGTTGTTGTGGTTGTGGGGTAAGGCGTTGCCTGGCTTCCGTGAAAATTATAACAGCCAGTGTTATTTTTCTAACATTTTCTATCTTAATGGGGCTTCGGATTCATGAACGAACGCATCGCACGCCGACTGGCCTGCCTGGCCGAGGCGCTGGCCGAACGGGGCAGCCTGCATCTGGCGGAGGCGGCGACGCTGTGTGGCGTCTCGGAGATGACGATCCGCCGCGACCTGGCCGCAGGCGATGGCGAGCTGGTGCTGATGGGCGGGCACCTGGTGCGGGCCGCCGACCCGCGCTACGCCCCGGCCTACGACCTGGACGACCAGCGCGATCGCCAGGCGGCGGCCAAGCGGGCGCTGTGCCGACGCGCGGCGGCGCGGGTGGAGGAGGGCGACACCCTGTTCATCGACTGTGGCACCACCCTGATGCCGCTGGTGGCGGAGCTGGCCGGGTTTCGCGAACTCACCGTGGTGACCTATGCGCTCAACGTGGCCAACGCCGTGGTGCGCCATCCCGGGCTGCGCCTGGTGCTGCTGGGCGGGCTCTACCATCCCGCCTCGCAGTCCTTCGGCGGCGACGACATGACCGAGGCGGTGGCCCGGCTGGGCATCAACCGTGCTTTCCTCTCCGCGGCCGGGGTTCACCCCCGCCATGGGCTGAGCTGTTTCCACTTCCATGAGGTGGCCCCCAAGCGTGCCGCCATCGGCGCCGCCGGCGAACGTATCCTGGTGGCCGATGCCACCAAGCTGGGGGTGATCCGCCCGGCGCGTTTCGCCGAGCTCGAGGAGATCGACCTGCTGGTCAGTGACGCCGAGCCGTCGCGGCTGCCCCGCGGGGTGGCGAGCCTCGCTCCGGCGTGAGTCGAAGCGTTGGCGGAACCTGGCCTGGATCAAGGCGAAGCGGCGAGGCGGTTGCTATGTTGTGATCGTGACCCCCTGAAACCTTCCGGAGAACATCGATGCAAGCTGCCGACATCATGACCCGCAACGTCATCACCGTGAGCCCCGACAGCGAGGTGCGCGAGATCGCCAGCCTGCTGCTGGAGCACGGCATCAGCGCCGTGCCGGTGGTGGACGCGGCCGACAAGGTGCTGGGCATCGTCAGCGAGGGCGACCTGATCCGTCGGGTCGAGGATGACAAGCGCAAGTCTTGGTGGCTGCGGCTGTTCGTCGTCAACGACCCCGGCGAGTACGTCAAGTCCCACGGTCGCCGTGCCCACGAGATCATGACCCCCGACCCCCTCACCATCGCCGAGGACACCCCGCTGGCGCAGATCTCGCGGCTGCTGGAGAAGCATCACATCAAGCGGGTGCCGGTGGTGAAGGCCGGCAAGCTGGTCGGCATCGTCAGCCGCGCCAACCTGCTGCAGGGCTTCGCCGTGGCCGGTCCCGAGGCGACCGCCAGCGCCGACGACCGCGAGATCCGCGAGGCGATCCTCAAGGAGATCGACGAGAACACCGGGGTGCTGGTCGACCGCATCAACGTCATCGTCAGCCAGGGCAAGGTGGAGCTGTGGGGCCTGGTGGAGAGCGACCAGGAGCGCATGGCGGTGCAGGTGGCGGCGGAGAACGCCGCCGGGGTCAAGGAGGTGAAGAACAACCTCGGCTATGTGCCGCGGGGCTTCGGCGCCGCCTAAGGGCAGGCTCGGCAAGACGCGAAGGGGCGGCCGATCGGCCGCCCCTTTCTGTTCTGGTGCTCTCTGTTCTGGTGCTCGCCGATCTGGTGCCGCTGCCGGCCCGGCGTTATGCCGGGCGCGGCTGCCGCGCCGCCTCAGGCCTCGTCGGGCGCCGCCTGGGTGGGCTCGGTGATCTGCTCCAGCGCGCGACGCAGGGTGTCGGTGGTGCGTTGGTGATGGTGCAGCTTCTCCAGGCCGAACAGGCCGATGCGGAAGCTCTGGTAGTCCTCGCCCTCGTCGCACTTGAGCGGCACGCCGCCGGCGATCTGCAGGCCCTGCTCGGCGAAGCGTCCCACGATGCCGGGATCATCCGTGTAGCAGACCACCACGCCGGGTGCCTCGTAGCCGGGGGCGGCGACGCTCTTGAAACCGAACTCCGCCAGCACCTCGCGGACCTCGCTGCCCAGCTGGCGCTGCTCATCGCGCACCCGGTCGAGGCCATAGGCCTCGGTCTCGAGCATCACGTCGCGCAGCCTCACCAGGCCGTCGGTGGGCAGGGTGGCGTGGTAGGCGTGGCCGCCCGCCTCGTAGGCCTCCATGATCGAGAGCCACTTCTTGAGGTCGCAGGCGAAGCTGGTGCTGGTGGTCTCCTCGATGGTCTCCCGGGCCAGCCGCGAGAGCATCACCATGGCGCAGCAGGGCGAGGCGCTCCAGCCCTTCTGGGGCGCGCTGATCAGCACGTCGACGCCGAGATCCTGCATGTCGACCCACATGGCACCGGAGGCGATGCAGTCGAGCACCAGCAGGCCGCCCTCCTCGTGGATGGCATCGGCCACCTGGCGGATGTAGTCGTCCGGCAGCATCATGCCCGAGGCCGTCTCGACGTGAGGGGCGAAGACGATGTCGGGCTGCATGTCACGGATGGCGTCGATCACGTCCTGCAGCGGCGCGGGGGCGAAGGGGGAGGTGGGGTCGTCCTCGTCCAGGCGGCGCGCCTTGCGCACGTTGATGTCGGCGGGGATATGGCCCATCTCGAGGATCTGGCTCCAGCGGTAGCTGAACCAGCCGTTGCGCAGCACCAGCGCACGCCGCCCCTTGGTGAACTGGCGGGCCACCGCCTCCATGCCGAAGGTGCCGCTGCCGGGGACGATCACCGCGCTGTGGGCGTTGTAGACCCCCTTGAGGTGCGAGGAGAGGTCGCGCATCACCTCCTGGAAGCGGGCGGACATATGGTTCAGCGAGCGGTCGGTGTAGACCACCGAGTACTCCAGCAGACCCTCGGGGTCGACGTCGGGAAGCAGACCGGGCATCTCGTTCTCCGTGTTGGTTCCAGCCTTGCGCGGCAAGGCCGCGGGTACCTCAAGCATATTCCCAATGCCGGGCCGGGGCCAGCCGTGGCGACGCGCCCCGGGCCCGGCTCAGCCGCCCTGGGCGGCCTGGATGGCAGTCAGCGCGATGGTGTAGACGATGTCGTCCACCAGGGCGCCGCGGGAGAGGTCGTTCACCGGCTTGTTGAGGCCCTGCAGCATGGGGCCGACGCTGACCACGTGGGCGCTGCGCTGCACCGCCTTGTAGGTGGTGTTACCGGTGTTGAGGTCGGGGAACACGAACACCGTGGCGCGGCCGGCCACCGGGGAGTCCGGCGCCTTCTGGCGGCCCACGCTCTCGATGGCGGCGGCGTCGTACTGCAGCGGCCCGTCGATGCACAGCTCGGGCGCGCGCTCGCGGGCCAGGCGCGTGGCCTGGCGCACCTTCTCGACGTCGGCGCCGGAGCCGGACTCGCCGGTGGAGTAGCTGATCATCGCCACCCGCGGCTTGATGCCGAAGGCGGCCGCCGAGCGGGCGCTCTGGATGGCGATCTCGGCCAGGGTCTCGGCATCGGGGTCAGGGTTGATCGCGCAGTCGCCGTAGACCACCACCTGCTCGGGCAGCAGCATGAAGAAGATTGACGACACCTGGCGGTAGTCCGGCGAAGTCTTGATCAGCTGGAAGGCGGGCCGCACGGTGTTGGCGGTGGTGTGCACGGCCCCCGAGACCAGGCCGTCGACCTCGCCTTCGGCGAGCATCATGGTGCCCAGCACCACGTTGTCCTGCAGCTGGTCCTCGGCGGTGATCGCGTTCAGCTTGCCGCGCCGGCGTTCTACCATGGGCGCCACGTAGCGGGGGCGGATCCCCTCCGGGTCGAGGATCTCGAGTCCCTCCGGCAGCTCGATGCCGCGGCTGCGGGCGACCTCCTCGATCGCATCGCGGCGACCCAGCAGCACGCAGCGGGCGATGCCGCGGCGCTGGCAGATCGCCGCGGCCTCCACGGTGCGCGGCTCGTCGCCCTCCGGCAGCACGATGCGCCGGTCGGCCTGCTGGGCCAGGTGCACCAGCTGGTGGCGGAAGGCGGCGGGAGAGAGGCGACGCGGGTAGCCGCGGCTCAGGGTCTCCTTGAGCCACGGCAGGTCGAGATGGCCGGCGACGAAGCGGGTCACCTGCTCGGCGCGCTCGGCGTCGTCGATGGGGATGTCGTTGGCCATGCGGTCGAGGCGCTTGGCGGTGACGAAGCTGTCGGAGTCCACCGCCAGCACCGGCAGGCCGCTGCGCAGCGCCGGACGGCAGATCTCCACCATCGCCTCGCCGGGCTGCTCGCCGTGGGTGAGCAGCACCCCGGCCAGGGGCACGCCGTTCATGGTGGCGAGCGCCGTGGCCAGCAGGATGTCGTCGCGGTCACCCGGGGAGACGATCAGCCGTCCCGGCTTGAACACGTGCAGCGCCCGGGAGGCGCTGCGCGCGCACAGGCTGGTGCCCATCACCCGGCGGGTCGCGGCCTCGCCCTCGTGCAGGAACTCGGCGCCCAGGGCGCGGGCCACGTCGAGCACCCGCGGGGCGGAGAGGGCGTCGTGCCAGGGCACCGCGCCGATCAGGCGGAACTGCTGGCCGTCCAGGGCCGGCAGGTAGCGGCGCAGGGTGTCGGCCAGCGCGCCGTTGGTGTGCGCGGCCAGTTCGGGAGCGGCGAGCGGGGGCGTGCTGGCCGTTTCCGGCAGCGGGCGCACGCGCATCAGGATGCAGCCCAGGGTGCGCGCGGAGCGCACGCCGTCGAAGGGCTGGGCATGCAGGTCGAGCTGCTCGGCCAGCTGGCGCGGGTCGTCGAGGTCACCGTCGGCGACCAGGATCACCCGGGCGTCCAGTGCGCGGGCCAGCTCGGCGTTGAGCTGGCCGGCATAGCTGCTCTGGGGGCTGGCCACCAGGCCCTCGACCACCACCAGGTCGGGGCGTGCCTCCTCCTCGTCGGCGGCGGCTCGCGTGTGCCTGGCGACCGCCTCCTCCATCAGCTCGTCGACACGGTCGTCGCGCAGCAGTCGCTCCAGGCGCGCCTGGGGCAGCGGCTCGGGGGGCGTGAGTCCCAGGGTGGTGCGTGCCAGGGCGGTGGAGCGGTCCGGCCCCGGGCCGTTGAGCTCGTCCTGGCGGAAGGGGCGCAGGAAGCCCGCCTTAAGGCCCAGGGTGTCCAGGGCGCGGATCAGGCCCAGGCAGGCGGAGGTAAGGCCGACGCCGGTGCCGGTGGGCACCAGCAGCAGCGTACGCGGGTCGGGACGGCTCATGGCTGGCTCTCGTCGAGGAGTTGGCGGGTCTCGAAGGCGATGCGGCCCTCTTCGTCGGTGGGGATCACCCACAGCTCGGGGCCGCCCTGGTCGGCGTCGATGCGCCCTTCCTGGCCGCCGACCGCTTCGGCGTTGGCCGCGGCGGCCAGGCGCAGGCCGAAGTGGGGCAGCGCCTCCACCACCCGGGCGCGCACCGCCGCCGCATTCTCGCCGATGCCGCCGGTGAAGACGATACCGTCGAGGCGCGGCAGGGAGCAGGAGAGGGCGGCCAGGGACTTGGCGATCCGGTAGCAGAACACCTCGATGGCCAGCTCGGCGCCGGCGTGATGCTCGGCGGCGGCCTGCTCCAGGCGACGCATGTCGTTGGAGAGCCCGGAGAGCCCCAGCAGGCCGCTCTCCTTGTTGAGCAGGGTGTCGATGCGCTCCAGCGACCAGCCCAGCTGGCGCCCCAGGTGGGCGTGCAGGCCGGGGTCGACGTCGCCGCTGCGGGTACCCATCACCAGCCCTTCCAGCGGGGTCAGGCCCATGCTGGTGTCGACGCTCTGGCCCTGCCATACCGCGCAGGTGGAGCAGCCGTTGCCGAGGTGGGCGATCAGCCAGCCGCCATGGGCCCGCGCGGAGAGGCTATCGACCCGGGCGCTGACGTGGGCGTGGCTGCTGCCGTGGAAGCCGTAGCGACGGATGCCGTGGCGGGCGTAGAGGTGCTGGGGCAGGGCGTAGCGGTAGGCCCGGGGCGGCAGGGTCTGGTGGAAGGCGGTGTCGAACACCGCCACCTGGGGCAGGTCGGGAAACAGCGCCAGGGTGGCGTGGACCCCCACCAGGTTGGCCGGGTTGTGCAGCGGCGCCAGGGCGCCGGTGGCCTCGATGGCGCGCAGCACGGCGGCGTCGATGCGGGTGGCGCGGGTGAAGCGCTCGCCGCCATGGACGATACGGTGGCCCACCGCCACGGGATGCGCGCCTTCGAGCCCCTCGAGGATCGCCGCCATCGCCGCGGCGTGGTCGGCGCCATGCAGCGGGCGGGCGAAGTGCCGGCCATCGGAATCGATGCCCTTCAGGCGCGCATCGACGCCGCCCAGGCGCTCGGCCAGGCCGGACTGCCGCGGGCTTGCCGGGTCGCCGGACACCAGGGCGTACTTGATGGAGGAGGAGCCGCAGTTGATCACCAGAACGGGGTCGCGCATCGCGAGGCCTCGTGGACGAAATGGGACCTTAGGCTAACATGGTGACTCGGCACGGAGGATGGCGGTGACTTGATGCGCGTCATGCCTCCGACCCAAGTTCCCGCACTCACCTGACCGCAAGGACGCGCATGACCCGCCCGACTCCCTTTCCCCGCCCGCTCGCCCTCGGCCTGATGGCCTGCCTGGCGACCCTGTTCGCCGCCAACCACGTGGCCGCCCGCGTCGCCTTCGACGATGGCGCCGGCCTGTTGCTGGCGATCCTGGTGCGCTCTGGCCTGGCCACCCTGGCGCTCGGCCTACTGGTGCTCGTGCAGCGCAAGTCGCTGCGCCTGCCGTCCGGCAGCGGCCGCTGGCAGCTCGCCGTGGGGCTGCTGGTGACCCTGCAAAGCCTCTTCCTCTATTCGGCGGTGGCGCGCATCCCGGTGGTGGTGGCGCTGCTGCTGATGAACACCCTGCCGATCCAGCTGGCGCTGATTAGCTGGGCGATGGGCGGGCCGCGTCCCACGCCACGGGCGGCGCTTATCATGGGGGTGATCCTGGTGGGGCTGGTGGTGGTGCTCGACCTGCCCGCCTGGCTCACCGAGCCGGAGGCGCTGGGACCGGGGTGGTTCCTCGGCGTGGCGCTGGGGCTCGCCGCCGCCTTCGTGTTCGCCTGGGCGCTGTGGATCACCGAGCACCGCCTGGCCGAGGTGGGCAGCACCCTGCGCAGCCTCTTGACCATGCTCACCGTGCTGGTGGCCATGCTGGCCGCGGGCAGCGCCGGCCTGGTGCCCGGCGGCATGGCCCTGCCCGCAAGTGCCGCGGGGCTCTGGGGACTCGCCGCCCTGGGGCTCTTCTATGGCCTGGCCTTCTCGACGCTGTTCATCACGGTGCCGCGGCTCGACATGGCGCGCAACGCCCCGGCCATGAACATCGAACCGGTGGCCGCGCTGGTGCTCGGCTGCCTGGTGCTGGGTCAGGCGCTGACTCCGGTGCAGCTCCTCGGCGGCGGCATCGTGGTGGCTGGCGTCGTGGCGCTGGGGCTCTCCCGGCGGGCCTGAAGGAGGCGAAGAGGCTCAGCCGAGGCCGGCGATCACCCGCAGCGCCGCGGGCTCGACGCGCAGCGTCATCTCGCGGAAGTGGCCCAGGGACTCGCCGTCGGCGGTCACCCGGTGCCCATGGGGCATGGCGATGCGGCACGTCGTTGGTTGGCGCACCAGCACGCTTTCGTCGTCCTCCGGTGTATGGCCGCGCAGGCGGGTGATCACGAAGCTCATCAGCAGTTGCCACCAGGGGCGCGGGCGCACCGCCACCAGGGTCAGGCGGCCATCCCGGGGCGAGGCGCCGGGCACCCTGAAGCCGCCGCCGAAAAAGGCCCCCGAGGCGATGGCCAGCGACAGCCAGCGCTCCTCGAGGAGCGCGTCGTCGGCCTCCAGGCGCGCGTGGAAGCCTCGCAGCAGGCCGAGGTGACGCAGCTGGGGCAGCACGGCGGCGTAGCTGAAGCGCCCCAGCCAGCGCTTCAGGCGCGGCGATGCCTGGGTGGCCGGCAGGGTACCGAGGCCCACATGCACCACGTTGAGGAACAGCCGGTCGTCGAGCCAGCCGACATCCAGCCGCGCCGTCGGCCCGCGGGCCACCAGCGCACAGAGGGCGTCGGGGTCCTCGGGCAGCGCCAGGTTGCGGGCGAAGTCGTTGGCAGTGCCGGAGGGGAGCACGCCGAGGATGGCGTCCCGTGCCAGGCAGACACCGGCCACCCGGTTCACCGAGCCGTCGCCGCCGGCCACCAGCACGGTGTCGCCGGGCGCGAGCTCCGCCTCCCACCCCTGGTCGGCGATATCGCGCACTTCCGGCGCCGCGATGCCGGCGCGTGCCAGGCGGGGCCGCCAGAAGTCGGCGCCGCGGGCGCCGCTGCCGGCTCGGGTGTTGGCGATCAGCCAGTGACGCATGCGGGGTCCTCGGTGGCGTGGAGGCACCAGTATAGCCGGGCGGGAGAGGGTGGTGGCATGTCGCCGGGCGGCGACGGCGCGTAGCGCAAGGTTGCACATTTGTCCCTTGATCCTTGGTCGAATCGGGACCACACTTCGGGGTGTTGCAGAACGGTGTTCACTAACAAGGAGGATGCCATGAAGACCCTGACGCTTGCCGCCATCACGACCGCCCTGTTCGCCGCCGGCATCACCGCTGCCCAGGCCCAGCAGCCCCCCTATCCCCAGGGCTATGTGGGCGGCGACGCCATATTCTGGGAGCTCGACCCCGACGGTCGTGCCGACAGCCGCGACGGCACCGGCCTGCGCCTCAATGGCGGACTGAAGTTTAACGACTACTTCGCCGTGGAGGGCCACCTCGGAGGTGGCGGCTCCGACGGCGGCGTGGAGCTGGACTCCCTGGCCGGCCTCTATGCCAAGGGCATCCTGCCGGTCTCCCGGGAGTTCCGCCTCTATGGCCTGGCCGGCATGACCGATGTCGACTTCGACGTGGACAGCGAATCCGGCTTCTCCTACGGCGCCGGCGCCGAGTTCGACGTTGCCCCCAACCTCTCGCTGGGCGCGGACTACATGCGCTACCTCGACGAGGACCAGTACGACTTCGACGCCGCCAGCGTCGGCGTGCGCTATCGCTTCTGACCCCGCCTCCCGAGGCTTGTGATCCGGCGCCCCGAGGCTCTTCGCCTCGGGGCGCCTTGCGTTGGTGCAGTCGTGCACCGTCATGGTGCGGCCGCGGGGCGTCGCCGCCTGGTTCTCCGCGGCCTGCGCTGCCGATCCGCCCGGAACGGCAGGCTGGCACGCCCTGTGCGAGCTGGCATGTCCTGTGCATCAGCAGTGAGGGGCATGTGCCCCAGTCGACCGCCCGGGAGCTGTCATGACCGATCCACGCCTCACGCCGGACGCCGGCCTCGATGCGGCCCTGACGCCGCGACTGCTGTTCAGCGACCTGGACGGCTCGCTGCTCGATCACCACCGCTATGACTGGTCGCCCGCCCGGCCCTGGCTGGTGAGCCTGCGGCGGCTGGGGGTGCCGGTGATCCCGGTGACCAGCAAGACCCGCAGCGAGATCATGCCGCTGCGCCAGGCGATGGACCTGACCGATACCCCGTTCGTCGCCGAGAACGGCGCCGTGGTCGGCCTGCCGCCGGCCTGGTGCCATGCGCGCATCGATCGTCCCGGCCCCGATGGCCTGGCGATCCGTACCCTGGGCATGGACATCGGCTTCATTCGCAAGCGCCTGGCGGTGTGGCAGGCGCGACTGGGCGTGGTCTTCACCCCCATCAGCGCGATGTCGCTTGAGGAGCTGGTCGACTTCACCGGGCTCCCCGAGGCCGAGGCACGGCTGGCGCGCATGCGCGAGGGCAGCGAGCCGCTGGTGTGGCAGGACGACGAGGCCGGGCTCGAGGCGCTGCGCGCGGGGCTGGCCGGCGACGGCCTGCGGCTGGTGCGCGGCGGGCGCTTCTGGCATGCCACCGGCGAGGCCCACAAGGGCAGCGCCGTGGCCTGGCTGGTGGAGCGCTTCCAGGCGCTGCGCGGCCGCCGTCCGCTGACCCTGGCGCTGGGCGACGGTCCCAACGACATCCCCATGCTCGAGGCGGTGGACCAGGCGGTGGTGATACGCGGCTGCCATGGCCTGGTGGTCGAGCCCGACCAGCCGGCGCTCTACCGCAGCGCGGCGACCGGTCCCGCCGGCTGGGCCGAGGGGGTGGCCCACTGGTGGGGGCGAGCCGACCGCCGGCCGGGGCCGGCGGTGAGCCACGCCGGCGATGACGGGGCCAGGAGGGCGACGGCATGAGCGACTTCCACCAGAACGGCATCATCACCGACTTCCACAACCTGACCCGGCGCCCGCTGGAGGCCCTGGAGGCGGACCTGGTGGGCTTCTCGCGCCGCCGCCCGATGAGCCTGATCCTGCCCTCGCTCTACTCCGAGCTGGAGGGGCCGGCTCTGGAGCGCATCGTCACGGCGCTTGCCGAGGTGCCCTACCTCGCCGAGGTGGTGATCGGCCTGGACCGGGCCGACCGCGCGCAGTTCCGACACGCGCGGGAGTTCTTCGCCCGCTTGCCCCAGCGCCATCGCATCCTCTGGAACGATGGCCCGCGCCTGCGCGCCCTGGATGCCGAGCTGGAGGAGCACGGCCTCTCGCCCCGGGAGCCCGGCAAGGGGCGCAACGTCTGGTACTGCGCCGGCTTCGTCCAGGCCTCCGGGCGCGGCGCCGTGGTGGCGCTGCACGACTGCGATATCCTCACCTACGATCGCGGCCTGCTGGCGCGGCTCTTCTACCCGGTGGCCCATCCCCACTTCAACTACGAGTTCTGCAAGGGCTACTACCCACGCATCGCCGAGGGGCGGCTCAACGGGCGGGTGGCACGGCTGATGGTCACCCCGCTGCTGCGGGCGCTCAAGGCGATGCATGGCCCGCTGCCCTACCTGGAGTACCTGGACAGCTACCGCTACCCGCTCTCGGGGGAGTTCTCCATGCGCGCCGAGGTGCTCGACGGCATCCGCATCCCCGCCGACTGGGGCCTGGAGATTGGCGTGCTCTCCGAGGTGCACCGCAACCACTCCACCAAGCGGCTCTGTCAGGTGGACCTGGCCGACGCCTACGACCACAAGCACCAGCCGGTCTCCGCCGACGACCCCTCGGGCGGGCTCAACCGCATGAGCCTGGACATCGCCAAGGCGCTCTATCGCAAGCTGGCCACCCAGGGGGTGACCTTCAGCGCCGAGGGCTTCCGCACCCTCAAGGCCACCTACTACCGCCTGGCCCTGGACCTGATCGAGGCCTACGACCACGACGCACGAATGAACGGCCTCTCGCTGGATCGCCATGGCGAGGAGCGGGCGGTGGAGCTGTTCGCCGCCAACCTGCTGGAGGCCGGTAGCGCCTTCCTCGACAACCCCGGCGAGCGCCCTTTCATCCCCAGCTGGAACCGGGTGCGCTCGGCGATCCCGGACCTGCCGGAGCGGCTCCACGACGCCGTGGAGGCCGATAACCGCGGGGAGGTGTAGCCGGGTTGGCGCATGGCGATAAGGCCTGTCGCCCAATGAACCGCGTATGAGGCGGCCATCGCTCAGGGCGCCTGCACCAGCCACAGGCAGCGATAGGGCGCCAGGCTCGCCACTGGCGCCCAAGGGGCTTCCTCCAGCAGGTCGAACCAGTCACCCTCGGCCAGGGCTGGCAGCGCCAGCGGCTGGGGGGCGTCGGTGACGTTGTGGATCGCCAGCAGGCGACGCCCGTCGGGCAGCGGGCCGCGCTCCAGCGCCAGCAGCTCGCGCGGGGTCTCCAGCACCCGCTGGGAGGCGTCGGGGTGGAAGCAGGGCTCGCGGCGGCGCACCGCCAGCCGGCGGGTCAGCGCCTCGAAGACCATCCGGGTCGGCGTATCGGGGCTGTCCAGCAGCAGCTCCAGCTCGTCGCGGTGCCAGCGGCGCCGGTTGATGGAGCGCAGGCGTCCGCTGCGCTCCACCCCCTCCAGATCGTTGAGGGTTCCCGTCAGCACGTGGAGGTAGAGCGCGGGGATGCCCTGCAGGCCAAGCATCAGCTGCTGGCCGCACAGGAAGCGCTGCACCTGCCAGGGATCCGGCCCGCGCCGCGTCCCCTTCATGGCGTCGAACCAGGTGATGTTGATCTCGTAGGGGCTGTCGCTGCCGTCGTTGCGGCTGCGCATGCTGACGAAACCGCCGAAACGGTGCATCAGCTCCAGCAGCGCCTCGATCTCGTGCGGGGGAAGCCAGCCCTCCAGCGGACGCACGCCGATGCCGTCGTGGCTGGCGGTGAAGTTGAGGAAGCTGCAGCCGGGCGGCAGGCTCGGCAGGCTCTTAAGCCAGGCCGCCAGGGTGCCCGCCTCGCCGCTGGTCAGGGTGTGCAGCAGCAGCGGTGGCAGCGGGAACTGGTAGACCAGGTGCGCCTCGTCGGGGAGATGTTCGTCGGCAACGCGATCGAGACCCAGGTAGCTGAGGTTCTCGCGATGGGGCACGTTGGTCTCGGTGAGCAGCAGGGTGCCCGGTGCCACGTGGTCGACCACCGCGCGCAGCAGCCGCACCACCTCGTGGGTTTGGGGCAGGTGGATGCAGGGGGTGCCGACCACCTTCCACAGGTAGGCGATGGCGTCGAGCCGGATCACCCGGGCGCCCTGGCCGAGGTAGAAGAGCAGGATGCCGATGAACTCCAGCAGCACGTCGGGGTTGGCGAAGTCGAGGTCGATCTGGTCCTCGGAGAAGGTCGCCCAGAGGTGGCGGGTGCCCCGCCGCGTGGGCACCGCTACCAGCAGCGGCGAACTGCGCGGTCGCACCACCGCCGAGAGGTCGGTCTCCGGGTCCATCTCGATGAAGTAGTCGCGCCCCGGATGGCTGCCGGTCAGGTAGTCGACGAACCACAGCGACTCCCGGGAGACGTGGTTGAGCACCAGGTCCACCGCCAGGTCGTGTCGCCCGGCCAGAGCGCGCACATGGGACCAGTCGCCGAGGTCGTCGGCGACCTCGCGGTAGTGGATCACCGAGAAACCGTCGTCGCTGCTCCAGGGGAAGAAGGGCAGCAGGTGCACGCCGCTGAAGGTCTCCGCCAGGCGCGTCTCCAGGAAGTCGTCCAGCACCGCCAGGGGCGCGCGGCTCTCCTCCAGCAGGCTGTCGCCATAGCTGATCAGCCACTGGTCGCGCTCGCTCCAGAGTGGCGCATCGGGGGTGTCGGGGAGGGGCGGGGCCTGATGGGCCAGCAGGGTGAGCAGCCGGCGCAGCACCTCGTCGGCGCGCGGGCCGTAGAGGAAGGCCAGGTGGCCGTGGGCGCGGCGGCGGAAGGCCTCGGCGTCCAGCGAGACGGCGACGGAGGGGGTGAAGGGGGGGCGGTCTGACATGGCCGGGTCTCCTCGTGGCGACCCCTAAGCCATGCAGGGCCCGTGCCAGCCTGGCGGCATCCGCTGACGCAGCTCGCCGGCCCGGGGGCCGGCGAGATCCGTTCAGGTGGGCGGTGGAGGCATCACACCTCCTGGTAGAGCCGGCTGCCGGTCTCCCGGAACTTCTCCGCCTGTTCCTCCATGCCCTTCATCACCGCCTCCTGATCGCCATCGAGGCCGTTATCCCGAGCATAGTCTCGCACCTCCTGACTGATCTTCATGGAGCAGAACTTCGGCCCGCACATGGAGCAGAAGTGGGCCACCTTGGCGGAGTCCTTGGGCAGGGTCTCGTCGTGGTACTCGCGGGCGGTGTCCGGATCGAGGCCCAGGTTGAACTGGTCCTCCCAGCGGAACTCGAAGCGCGCCTTGGACAACGCGTTGTCGCGGCGCTGGGCGGCCGGGTGGCCCTTGGCGAGGTCGGCGGCGTGGGCGGCGATCTTGTAGGTGATGATGCCGGTCTTGACGTCGTCCTTGTTGGGCAGGCCCAGGTGCTCCTTGGGGGTCACGTAGCAGAGCATGGCGCAGCCGTACCAGCCGATCATCGCCGCCCCGATGCCGGAGGTGATGTGGTCGTAGCCGGGGGCGATGTCGGTGGTCAGCGGGCCGAGCGTATAGAAGGGCGCCTCGTGGCACGCCTCGAGCTGCTTGTCCATGTTCTCCTTGATCAGGTGCATGGGCACGTGGCCCGGGCCCTCGATCATCACCTGGACGTCGTGCTTCCAGGCGATGCGGGTCAGCTCGCCCAGGGTCTCGAGCTCGGCGAACTGCGCCTCGTCATTGGCGTCGGCCACCGAGCCCGGGCGCAGGCCGTCGCCCAGCGAGAAGGCGACGTCGTAGCGCTTGCAGATCTCGCAGATCTCCTCGAAGTGGGTATAGAGGAAGCTCTCCTGGTGGTGGAAGAGGCACCACTTGGCCATGATCGATCCGCCCCGGGAGACGATGCCGGTGACCCGCTTGGCGGTCAGCGGCACGTAGCGTAGCAAGACGCCGGCGTGGATGGTGAAGTAGTCGACGCCCTGCTCGGCCTGCTCGATGAGGGTGTCGCGGAACACCTCCCAGGTGAGGTTCTCGGCCACGCCGTTGACCTTCTCCAGGGCCTGGTAGATCGGCACGGTGCCGATGGGCACCGGGGCATTGCGGATGATCCACTCGCGGGTCTCGTGGATGTTCTGCCCGGTGGAGAGGTCCATGATGGTGTCCGCGCCCCAGCGGATGCCCCAGGTCATCTTGTCGACTTCCTCCTCGATGGAGGAGGTGACCGCCGAGTTGCCCAGGTTGCCGTTGATCTTCACCAGAAAGTTGCGGCCGATGATCATCGGCTCCGACTCCGGGTGGTTGATGTTGCAGGGGATGATGGCCCGGCCGGCGGCCACCTCGTCGCGCACGAACTCCGGGGTGATCTCCTCGGGCAGGCGGGCGCCGAACCCCTGGCCCGGATGCTGGTGGCCGAGGATGCGCTCGACATCGGCGGTACCCAGCGCCTGGCGGCGCTGGTTCTCGCGAATGGCGATGAACTCCATCTCCGGGGTGATGATCCCCTGGCGGGCGTAGTGGAGCTGGGTGACGTTCTTCCCTGCCTTGGCGCGGCGCGGGGTGCGGGTCAGATCGAAGCGCAGGTTGGCGAGCATCGGGTCGTTGGCCCGGCGCCGTCCGTATTCGGAGGTCGGACCGTCGAGCCACTCGGTGTCGCCGCGTTCATCGATCCATGCCCGGCGCAGCTCGGGCAGGCCGCGGCGCAGGTCGATCTCGGCCTCGGGGTCGGTGTAGGGGCCGGAGGTGTCGTAGACCAGCAGCGGCGGGTTTTCTTCGTCGCTGCCGGAGGTCTTGGTCGGCGACAGCGCGATCTCGCGGAAGGGCACGCGGATATCGGGGCGCGAGCCCTCGACATAGACCTTGCGCGAGCCGGGCAGCGGCTGGATGGCGGCCTCGTCGACCCTGGCGGTGTCGGCGAGGAAGTGGGCGGTCTTGCTCATGATGTCGGTCTCCCCAGGGGATTGTGGTGTTGTCAGGGAGGACAGGTGGGAGGGACAGGGGCCGCCGTGTGCTGTACCGGGCGGCGTGTCGCTTGATCCCTACGCTGGTCCTAGCCAGTTCAGGTTCAACGGGATCCATGCTTGGGCGCATGATCTCAGCCGTCGGTAACGGCACCCCGTCAAGCGAGTGGTCGGGCGACCTTTCGGCCACCAGTGTGACGCTGCCCGTCGGCCTGACCAGAGCCAGCGGGCGCATGATGATGGGGCCAGTGCTTCAGTCGGCGCGGTCCAGTCCCATCTGCCAGAAGTCGATCTCGAGCCGGGTGGCGTCGCGGAACACCTGAGTGAGCTCGGCGAAGCGCGCCGGGGTGACATCGGCGAGGCGGGCGTCGAGCCAGGCCTCCTCGGCGCGGCGGGCGGCCTGGAACGCCTCGCTCTCGTACATGGCGATCCAGGCGTCATAGGGGTTGGCATTGCCGCGGACCGTGCCGGCGCGGGCGTTGATCCAGTCGGCGATTTCGCCGTAGCCCACCAGGCAGGGGGCCAGGGCCACGTGCAGGTCGAGCAGGTCGCCGCGGTTGCCGGTATCCAGCACGTAGCGGGTATAGGCCATGGTGGCGCGGGCCTCGGGCAGCTCGGCCAGCGACTCCTCGGAGATGCTCCACTCGCGGCAGTAGCCCACGTGCAGCCCCAGCTCCAGGTCGACGATCGCCTTGAGCCCCTCATGGGCCTGACGCAGGTCGTCGAGGGTGCGGCTCTTGTAGGCGGCCAGGGCGTAGGCGCGCGCGAAGTGGACCAGGAAGAGGTAGTCCTGCTTGAGGTAGTGGCGGAAGGCCTCCTGCTCGAGGGTGGCGTCGGCGAGCTGGCGCACGAAGTCATGCTCGATATAGGCACGCCAGTCGTCGTGGCAGGCGGCGGTAAGGTCCTGGAAGCGATAGCCCATGGTCGTCTCCGGCATCGAGTGACGATCCGGGGTTCGGGCGAGGGAGGGAGTGGGGGTCGGGGGAACGGCACTGCCGGGGAGACCACCGCTTGATTCCTACGCCGGTACTAACCGGATCAGGTTCAACGGGATCGGCGCTTGGGTCTTCGGGAGACCCCTGTGCCATCTCAGCCGGATCTCACCGGCACCCCGTCAAGCGAATGCCCAGTCTAGCAGGACGGGGGCAGGTTGCCAGCTTAGTAGGTTGCCAGCTTAGTAGGTTGCCAGCTTAGTAGATGCGAAACTCGCGATGGTGGGGATCTCCTTCCTGCTCCTGAATCACCTTGCGGTAGCGCTTGTACTCCCACTGGTACTGGGCCGGGTCCAGGGCGATGGCGGCCTCCACGCAGGCGTTGACCCCGGTGGCGGACTCGGCCTCGTCGGTCGCGTAGACCCGTTCGTCCGCGGGCAGGAAGTGGATCTCGAAGCCCCGGCCGGGGAGGCGCCTGGCCACCCCGGTGACCACCCGGGCCTGGGTGCGGGCCACCAGCTTGGGCAGCAGGGTGGCGGTATAGGCGAGGCGGCCGAAGAAGGGCGCAAACACGCCGCTGCCCCAGTCGGGCTCCTGGTCGGGGAGGATGCCGATCGCCTCGCCGCGCTTGAGCGCCTTGAGCAGGGCGGCCACGCCACGGGGGTTGGTGGGCACCAGGCTCGCCCCCATGCGCTCGCGTCCGGCGCGGGTCACGGCGTCGAGCTCGGCGATCTTGGGCGGCTCGTACATGGCGGTGAAGGGGAAGTGGCTGGAGAGCCAGAAGTTGAGCACCTCCCAGTTGCCGAAGTGGGGGGCCAGCACGATCACCCCACGCCCCTCGGCGCGGGCCTCGTCGAGCAGTTCGCGGCCGTGCACGGCGAGTATCGAGGCCTCGACCCGCTCGGGCGCGCCCTGCCAGGCGAAGCCGATCTCCAGCATGGTGGCGGCGGAGTGAGTCAGGCTCTGCCGGGCCAGGCGGCGGCGCTCGTCGGCGCCCTGGTCCGGGTAGACCTCGGCCAGGTTGGTCGCGGTGACCTCGCGCTCGCGGCGGCTGAAACGGTGCACCAGCGGCCCCACGAGGCGGGCCAGGCGCCACAGGGTGGCGAGGCGGCGGCCGGCCAGCGCCCGCCACAGGGTGGCGATGGCGCGGGCCTGGAGGGCGCTCGAGCGGGAAGCGGCCTTGCCCATCGGGCCTATACCAGCCAGGTCTCGAGGTTGTCGGGGGAGCGCTTCTCCTGCAGCCCCTTGAAGCCCTTCACGCAGCGGATCACCAGCCACACCACGGCCACCAGCCACAGCACGAAGCCGATCAGCACGAACATCAGCACGCCGGAGACGCAGAAGTAGAGCAGGCCGATCCAGAAGGTGCGGATCTGGTAGCGGTAGTGGCGGTCCAGCCACTCCGGTCCCTTGCCCTGGTAGACGTAGGCGATCACCACCCCGACCAGGGCGGTGAGCCCGCCGGTGATGATGCTCGCCAGATAGAGGGCGTAGATCACCATGGGGAGGGTTGTGTCGACGGGCTTGGGAGACTCGATGATCACGTGGTCGTTCTGCAGGTTGTCGCTCATGGGGACAGCGTCCTGAAGGCAAAGGGTTTCGGCGCCGCCCATGATACCCGGCACGGGCGGCAATGCCACCGCCGGGCCAGGCCCATCGTCGATGGTCCCGTCAGCGCAGGGCGCCGGGCAAGCCAGGGGCGGTGTTGGCGTCTGGGCTCGTCCTGTCAGGCGGTGGCGGGGTCCGTGGTGGCGGACTCCCTGCCGCGCAGGGGACGGCTGATCTCCAGTAGGTTGCCGTCGGGGTCGCGCAGGTAGAGCGACTCGATGGGGCCGGTGGCGCCCTGGCGCTCCACGGGGCCGAGCTCGACCTCCACCTCCAGCGCCGCCAGGTGATCGGCGACCTCGTCCAGCGGCAGCAGGCTGCGCAGGCAGAGGTCCAGGCTGCCGGGGGTGGGGGTGGCGGCGCGGGGCTCGATGTCGGTGGCGGTCCAGTGCAGGCGCAGGGCCAGGTCGCCGAGGATCAGGTCGACGCGCTCGCGGTCGCGGTAGCGCACCTCCAGCCCCAGCACCCGGGAGTAGAAGTCGACCGCGCGGGAAATGTCGGTCACGGTGATGACCAGATGGTCCAGACCTGACAGCATTCGTCTCTCCTTAGAGGGATGTTTCTGGCCTTGAGGGATGATTCAGGCGAAAAGGGTTCTGCCCCAGAGGATACGATGATGCCGACCTGCCCGCTATGCGCCGCCGAGGATGCGCCGCACTTCCACCGTGATGCCCGGCGCGACTACCACCGCTGCCGGCGCTGCGACCTGGTGTTCGTGCCGCCCGCCTTCCGGCTCTCCGCGGCCGAGGAGCGCGCGGTCTACGACCAGCACCAGAACTCGCCGCACGACCCGGGCTATCGCCGCTTCCTGTCGCGCCTCCACGCGCCGCTGTGCGAGCGCCTCGCCCCCAGGGCGCGGGGGCTGGACTTCGGCGCCGGGCCGGGGCCGACCCTGTCGGTGATGTTCGAGGAGGCGGGCCATCCCATGGCGATCTACGACCCCTTCTATGCCCCTGACGCCTCGGTCCTCGACGCGACCTACGACTTTATCACCGCAAGCGAGGTGGTCGAGCACCTCTTCGCCCCCGGCGAGACGCTCGCCCGCCTGGCCGCCATGCTGCCCCCCGGCGGCTGGCTGGGGCTGATGACCAAGCGCGCCGGCGACCGCGAGGCCTTCGCCCGCTGGCACTACATCCTCGACCCCACCCATGTGGCCTTCTTCAGCGAGGCGACCTTCCGCTGGCTGGCCGAGTCGCTCGACATGAGCGTCGAGTTTCCCGCCGCCGACGTCGCCCTGCTGCACAAGCCCGCGCGCTGAGCGCGGAGGATCCTGTCGATTTCCCCCTGCGCGGCGGAGGAAAATCCTGGGCGAGATGGAACGGCTCGGGAAAGCGATTGACTGGGGGCGGTGCGGGCGTATGATTCGCGCGCTCACGATGACCGGCCAGGCGCCGGGCCGCCGCGGGCGGGCGCATCCGCGCGCTTTCTGCCACGCTTTCCCTTTCTCCCCTCTGCGCTGTGAGGCAACGCATGTCGCGGCAACTGCTGGCCATGGCCCTGGCCCCCTTGCTCGGGCTCTTCATCCTCGGCATCGGCAACGGTTTCCTCTCCACCGTGATCACCCTGCGCCTGGACGCCGCAGGCGAGTCGGCGGTGGTGATCGGCTGGGTCTCCTCGGCCTACTTCATCGGCCTGGCGCTGGGCGCCATGCTCAACGACCGGCTGCTGCTGCGCATCGGCCATATCCGCGCCTACGGCAGCTTCGCCTCCCTGGTGGCGGTCACCGTGCTGCTGCAGGGGCTCTTCGAGCACCCCTGGGCCTGGTTCGCCCTGCGCCTGATCGGCGGCTGGGCCACAGTGGGGGTCTACCTGGTGATCGAAAGCTGGCTGCTCACCGCCGGTGACGCCAGGGTGCGCGGGCGGCTGCTGGCGCTCTACATGATCTCGCTCTACGCCGCCGGGGTGCTCGGCCAGCTGCTGCTGGGGGTCACCGAGGCGATGGGCGGGCCCTCCTCGTTCATGGTGATCGGCCTGCTGGCCTCGCTCTCGGTATTGCCCATGGCGATGATCCCGCGGGTCTCGCCGCTGATCGAGAAGGCCGAGCCGCTGCCGCCGCTGCGCCTGATCACCCTGACCCCCACCGGGGTGATGGGCAGCTTCGGCTCGGGCCTGGCGGTGGCGGCGGTCTATGCGCTGCTGCCGCTCTACCTGCAGCGCATCGGCTTCACGGTGGACCGGGTCGGCCAGATGATGGCCATCGTGGTGCTGGGGGCGCTGCTGCTGCAGTACCCGGTGGGGCGCTGGTCCGACCGCCACGACCGCCAGATCGTGCTGATCGGCATCGGCGGCTTCTGCACGCTGATATCCGCGGCGATCCTGTGGCTGCCGATGTCCCCCTGGCTGCTGGCGGGGCTGCTGTTCCTGCTGGGTGGCGGGGTCTTCTCGCTCTACCCGGTGGCGGTGGGCCACGCCGCCGACCGCGCCCCCGCCGGCGCCCTGGTGCGCATGAGCCAGGGCCTGCTGCTGATCAACGCCATCGGCTCGGCGGTGAGCCCGCCGCTGGTCTCGCCGGTGATGGGCGTGCTGGGGGACGCCGGGCTGTTCTGGAGCTTCGGCGCCCTGGGGCTCTTCCTGGTGGCCTTCTTCGGCTGGCGGCGCAGCGTGCGCCCGGCGCCGGTGCCGGTGGCACCCTTCCACCCCACCGCGCCGATGTCCGCCGCCGGTGCCGAGCTGGTGGTCACCGAGGAGCTGGTGCAGGGGGCCATCGAGCACGAGCACATGGAGGACCTCTCCGACGCCGTGCCCGAGGTGGCGGTGGCGGAGCCGCTGGTGGGACCGCCGCCGGCCGACGAGGCGCATGTCGCCTACTTCGAGGAGCTCGAGCCCGAGGAGGCGCCCACCCAGGCGGAACTGGCGCTGGAGCCCGTCGAGGGGCGCTGAGAGCGTCTGCGACCTGGGGCTCGAGATCGTCTGCGACCTAGGGCTAATGGCCGGCGAAAAGTAGGGAATCTACTATTGGCGTTATCATTTTCCCTGAGGTGTTTCGATGACTCCCTTCGCCGCCCCCGTCCGCGACCTCCGCTTCGTGCTCGAGGAACTGCTCGAGCACGGCTCGCTCTCGCTACCCGGCTTCGAGGAGGCCAGCCCCGACCTGGTGGAGGCCGTTCTGGAGGAGGCGGCGCGGCTCGCCGGCGAGGTGTGGGCGCCGCTCAACGCCAGCGGTGACCGCCAGGGCTGTACCCGCCGCGAGGATGGCGGCGTCCGCGTCCCCGACGGCTTCGCCGAGGCTTACCGTGCCTACGCCGAGGGCGGCTGGAACGGCATCGGCGTCGCCGAGGCGCTGGGCGGCCAGGGCCTGCCCGAGGTGGTGGCCAGCGCCGTCCAGGAGATGCTCCACGGCGCCAACATGGCGCTGGGGCTCTGCCCCATGCTTACCGCCGGCGCCATCGAGGCGCTCGCCCACCACGGCAGCGACGAACAGCAGGCCACCTACCTGCCGCGGCTGGTGGAGGGCAGCTGGACCGGCACCATGAACCTCACCGAGCCCCAGGCGGGCTCGGACCTCTCCAAGGTGCGCACCCGTGCCGTGCCCCAGCAGGACGGCAGCTATCGCCTCTTCGGCCAGAAGATCTACATCACCTGGGGCGAGCACGACGCCGCCGAGAACATCATCCACCTGGTGCTGGCGCGCAAGCCGGACGCCCCCGAGGGCAACAAGGGCATCTCGCTGTTCCTGGTGCCCAAGTTCCTGGTCAACGCCGACGGTAGCCTGGGCGAGCGCAACGACGTCACCTGTGCGGCCATCGAGCACAAGCTGGGTATCCACGGCTCGCCCACCTGCACCCTCGCCTTCGGCGAGAACGACGGCGCCATCGGCTATCGGGTGGGCGAGGAGGGGCGCGGCCTCAACCACATGTTCACCATGATGAACGAGGCGCGCCACAAGGTCGGCGTGCAGGGCATCGGCGTGGCCGAGCGCGCCTGCCAGCACGCCTTCGCCTATGCCCACGACCGCACCCAGGGACGCAGTCCGCGCTCCGGCCGCGATGACTGCGCCATCGCCGACCACCTCGACGTGCGCCGCATGCTGCTCTCCATGCGCGCACGTACCGACGCCCTGCGCGCGCTGGCGCTCTATTGTGCCGCCCAGCTCGACGTGGCCCGCCACGCCGAGGAAGACGCCGAGCGCGCCGCCGCCCAGGCACGGGTCGACGTGCTGATCCCGGTGGTCAAGGCCTTCTCCACCGACCAGGCGGTGGAGATCGCCTCGCTGGGCGTGCAGGTCCACGGCGGCATGGGCTACATCGAGGAGACCGGCGCCGCCCAGCTGCTGCGCGACGCCCGCATCGCCCCCATCTACGAGGGCACCAACGGCATCCAGGCGCTGGACCTGGCCGGGCGCAAGCTGCAGCGCGACGGCGGTGCGGCCCTCGCGGGGCTGATCGATCAGGTGGAGGCCACCGCCGCCGCCCTGGCCGCCGACGCCGAGCTCGCTCCGCTGGGCGAGAGCCTGGTCGGCGGGGCCGCCGACCTGCGTGCCGCCATGGCCGCGGTGCTCGAGGCGGGCGCCGACCCCGAGCGTGGCGCCGATGCCGTCCAGGCCTACGCCACCCCCTTCCTGAGCCTGGCCGGCCACGTGCTGTGCGCCTGGCAGATGGGCCGGGCAGCACTGGCCGCCACCGCGGCCATCGCCAACGGCCGCGACGAACCCTTCTATCAGGCCAAGCGCCAGGCCGCCGACTACGCTATCCGTCAGTGGCTGCCCCAGGGCCGCGCCCAGCGCGCGGTGATCGAGGCGGGCATGGCGAGCCTCGCCGCCTTCGACGCCGCCACCCAGTGACCGACCCGCCGCCGGCCTCGCGCCGGCGGCACGCTTTCCGGACCACCCTCACGGAGCCTTCCCATGAGCCAGAGCATCTTCGAGCAGGGCCTGCCCAGGACCGCCGCCAACTTCGTGGCGCTCTCGCCGCTGACCTTCATCGAGCGTACCGCCTCGGTCTACCCGGACTACCCGGCGGTGGTCCACGGCGCCACCCGCCGCGACTGGGGCACCACCTGGGAGCGCTGCCGGCGGCTCGCCTCGGCGCTGGAACGGCGGGGCGTGAAGCCCGGCGAGACGGTGGCGGCCATGCTGCCCAACGTGCCGGCGATGTTCGAGGCCCACTTCGGCGTGCCGCTCGCCGGTTGCGTGCTCAACACACTGAACATCCGCCTGGATGCCGAGGCGATCGCCTACATGCTCGAACACGGCGAGGCGAAGGCGATCCTGGTCGACCCGGAGTTCGCCGACGTCATCGAGGCGGCGGTGGCGAAACTCGAGGAGAAGCCGCTGATCATCGACGTAGCCGATCCCGAGTTCGTCCCCGAGGGGCGCGCCATCGGCGAGGTGGAGTACGAGGCGCTGCTCGCCGAGGGCGACCCTGCCCATCCCTACCGGCTGCCCGAGGACGAGTGGCAGGCGATCTCGCTCAACTACACCTCCGGCACCACCGGCAAGCCCAAGGGGGTGGTCTACCACCACCGTGGCGCCTACCTGAACGCCACCAGCAACATCCTGGTGTGGGCGATGCCCCACCATCCGGTCTACCTCTGGACCCTGCCGATGTTCCACTGCAACGGCTGGTGCTTCCCCTGGACCATCGCCGCCGCCGCCGGCACCAACGTCTGCCTGCGCAAGGTGGAGCCGAAGCGGGTGATGGACCTGATCGCCGACGAGGGGGTGACCCACTTCAGCGGCGCGCCCATCGTGCTCAACGGCCTGGTCAACCTGCCGGACGCCGACAAGCGCGACTTCGACCACCCGGTGAAGGTCACCACCGCCGGCGCGGCGCCGCCCGCCTCGGTCATCGCCGGCGTCGAGCGCCTCGGCATCGACGTCACCCACGTCTACGGCCTCACCGAGGTCTACGGCCCGGTGACCTCCTGCGCCTGGCGCGAGGCGTGGGACGAGCTGCCCATGGAGGAGCGGGCCAGGCTGAAGTCCCGCCAGGGGGTGCGCTATCACATGCTCGAGGCGCTCTGCGTGGCCGACCCCAACACCCTGGAGCCGGTACCCAAGGACGGCGAAACCATCGGCGAGATCCTGATGCGCGGCAACAACGTGATGAAGGGCTACCTCAAGAATGAGGCGGCCACCGAGCAGGCGCTTGAGGGGGGCTGGTACCATACCGGCGACCTCGCCGTGTGGCATGCCGACGGCTACATCGAGATCAAGGACCGCTCCAAGGACATCATCATCTCCGGCGGCGAGAACATCTCCACCATCGAGGTGGAGGACTGCATCTACTCGCACCCGGCGGTGGAGGAGGCCGCGGTGGTGGCCAAGCCCGACGAGAAGTGGGGCGAGACCCCCTGCGCCTTCGTCAAGCTCAAGGTGGGCTACGGCGAGGTCACCGAGCAGGAGATCATCGACCACTGCCGGGCGCATCTGGCGCACTTCAAGGCGCCGAAGGCGGTGGTCTTCACCGAGCTTCCCAAGACCTCCACCGGCAAGATCCAGAAGTTCGTGCTGCGCGACGAAGCGCGCAAGCAGTAAATTACCCGACCGTTTTCCAATGAGAGCAAGGACTGTCGCTGTTAGTTGAAGGGAGAAGCGCCGGGGACAAGCCGAAGGGGAGGTCCTACGCCAGGGATGGCGTCGGTAGCGTACATGGAAGTATTCACAGCGCCTCCCCGCAGGCTTGTCGCCGGAAAAGCTTCGAGTGGCGGTGCGCAGACCAAGACAAATCAGCAGGAGAGTGTAGATGAGTGAGCAAGCGATCGGCGTGGTGGGCGCCGGCACCATGGGGCAGGGCATCGCCCAGGTGCTGGTCCAGAGCGGCTTCGCCGTCAAGCTCTACGACGTCGCCGACGAGCAGCTGAAGCGGGCCAGTGGCGCCATCGACAAGGGCCTGGGCAAGCTGGTGGCCAAGGAGAAGCTTTCCGCCGATGACCAGCAGGCGGCCATGGCGCGGCTGGATACCACTACCGACCTCGACGCCCTGCGCGACTGCGAGGTGATCATCGAGGCCGCCCCGGAGCAGCCGGCGCTCAAGGAGAAGCTGTTCCGCGACCTCAGCCGCCTGACCCATGAGGCGATACTGGCCTCCAACACCTCCTCGCTGTCGCTGACCCGGCTCGCCGCCGTGTGCGAGCGCCCCGAGCGGGTGGTGGGCATGCACTTCTTCAACCCGGTGCCGGTGCTGAAGCTGGTCGAGGTGATCCGCGCCGAGCAGACCAGTGACGCCACCGTGGCGCGCATCGAGGCGCTCACCGAGGCGCTGGGCAAGACCGCCGTGGCCATCGGCGACTCTCCGGGGTTCGCGGTCAACCGCCTGCTGGTGCCGATGATCAACGAGGCGGCCTTCCTGCTCCAGGAGGGCGTGGCCAGCGCCGAGGACATCGATGCCGCCATGAAGCTCGGCGCCGCCCATCCGCTGGGCCCGCTGGCACTCGCCGACCTGATCGGCCTGGACGTCTGCCTCTCCATCATGGAGGTGCTGCAGGAGGGCTTCGGCGATCCCAAGTACCGCCCCTGCCCGCTGCTCAAGCGCATGGTCGACGCCGGCTACCTGGGGCGGAAGAGCGGGCGCGGCTTCCACGTCTACTCCTGATCAATCTCCTGGCGGGGCGGTATCGCCTGTGGGAGGCCGGCTCCGCCGGGCGAATGCACCATCAGGTGCCCTTCAGGGAGCCTGCCCCCCGAGCTGGATCCACCAAGGAAGCATTGCCGCCCAACCTAGCGTTCGCTAGGGTTGGGCGGTATCGTCCCAACACCGATTCAAGAACAACCCGAGGAGTGCCCCATGAGCGAGTCCCTGATCGAGGTGGTCGACAACGCCGGCATCGTGCGCCTGACCATCAACCGTCCCAAGGCCCTGAACGCCCTGAACAGCGCCGTGCTGGCGGAGCTGGAGCGCGTGCTGGCCGGGCTCGAGGGTCGCGCCGACCTGCGCGCGGTGGTGATCACCGGCGCCGGCGAGAAGTCCTTCGTGGCCGGCGCCGACATCGCCGAGATGCGCGAGAAGAGTGCCGCGGAGGCTCGCGACTTCGCCCGCCAGGCGCTGGACACCTTCAAGCGCCTGGAGACCCTGCCGGTGCCCACCGTGGCGCTGGTCAACGGCTTCTGCCTCGGCGGCGGCTGCGAGCTGGCGCTGGCCTGCGACTGGGCGGTGGCCAGCGACAACGCCATCTTCGGCCAGCCCGAGGTGCTGCTCGGCGTGATCCCCGGTTTCGGTGGCACCCAGCGGCTGCCGCGCCGCGTGGGGCCGGCCATGGCCCTGGACCTGTGCACCACCGGACGCAAGATCGACGCCGCCGAGGCGCTGCGCATCGGCCTGGTCAACCGGGTGATGCCCCAGGCCGAGCTCGAAGGTTATGTGGAGGAGCTCACCAAGCAGCTGGGCGGCAACGGCCCACAGTCGGTGCGCGCCGCCAAGCAGGCGATCCACGACGGCATGGACCAGGACCTCGACAGCGCCCTGGCGCTGGAGAACGCCCTGTTCGCCTTCTGCTTCGCCGGCGACGAGCAGACCGAGGGCATGAGCGCCTTCGTCGAGAAGCGCAAGCCGAACTTCTGAGCCCTCCTCACGAGCCCCTGCGGCCGGTCATGGCCGCGGGGGTTCGCTGTTGCGACGTCTGTCCCGACTCAGCCCCCGCCTCTGCAGGCCCTCCACCAGCGCCTCCATCCGCGAGACATGGCTGCCGTGCCAGAACAGCTGGCCGCACGCCTCGCACTCGAGGAAGGTCGTCACGTAGCGCCGCGTGAGCGGCTCCAGCCGGTGTTCCACCGCCGCCTTCTCGACCCTTGCCAGCCGACCGTTGCAGCGCGAGCAGCGGGTGAAGGGCGCCAGCACGGGGTAAAGGTCGAACTCGTCGCAGACCTCCTCCACCTGCCGCCAGGGGTCCACCTCTCGCACGTAGTGGGCGAGCCGGATGCGCTTGCGCCTGAGCAGGGCGCGGTCACGGGTCAGCACCACCCGTGACTCCTGTTCGGCGAGGGCGGCCACCTCGGCGTCGTCGATGTCGTTGCGGTAGCGGCAGTCGAAGCCGAGCAGGCGCAGGTAGCGGGCCAGGCGGCCGAGGTGGGCATCCAGCACGAAGCGCGGGCGTGTCGGGGGAGTCGGGCGCAGGTGCCTGGCCGCCGGCGGGGCGGTGGGCCAGGGGTAGACGTCGACCCGCTCGCCGCCGGCGAGGATATGCGAGAAGCCTACCGCGTGGCCGTCCACCAGGATGACGTCGACCTCGGTATGCGGCACCCCCAGCGACTCGATCACGTCCTTGATCGCGGCGCGTCGCGACACCTCGAGGGTGATGACCTGGCCGCGCCGTCGCGGCGGGAGAAGGTCGTTCAAGCGGTCATGGAGATGGATCTCGGCGACGGCCATGGCATCTGCGCGCGGCAGCGAGGCCGCCGGCTCAGGCCGCGTCGCCCCGCTTCAGCGACTGCATGTCGATGACGAAGCGGTAGCGGACGTCACCTTTCTGCATGCGCGTGAAGGCGGTGTTGATCTCGTCGATATTGATCATCTCCACGTCGCAGGTGATGCCCTGCTCGGCGCACAGGTCGAGCAGCTCCTGGGTCTCGGGGATGCCGCCGATCAGCGAACCGGCCAGCACGCGACGCTTGAAGATCAGGTTGAAGCCCGCCACCGGCGGCTCGATGGGGTCCATCAGGCCCACCAGGATGTGGGTGCCGTCGTAGCGCAGCGTGGCCAGGTAGGGGTTGAGGTCGTGCTGCACCGGCACGGTGTCGAGCATGAAGTCGAAGGTCTCGGCCACGGCCTCCATCTGCGCCTCGTCGCTGGAGACGACCACCTGGTCGGCGCCGTGGCGCTTGGCCTCCTCCACCTTGGCCTCGGAGCGGGTGAACACCGTGACCTCGGCGCCCAGCGCCTTGGCCAGCTTGACCCCCATGTGGCCGAGGCCGCCCATGCCGATCACCCCGACCTTGTGGCCGGCCTTCACGCCGTAGTGCCTGAGCGGCGAGTAGGTGGTGATGCCGGCGCACAGGATGGGCGCGGCGGAGGGCAGATCGATGCCCTCCGGCATGCGCAGCACGAAGTGCTCGCTGACCACGATGCGGTCGGAGTAGCCGCCCTGGGTCAGGCTGCCGTCGTGGCGATCATCGCTGCCGTAGGTCATGGTGAAGCCGTTCTCGCAGTACTGTTCGACGCCTTCGCGGCAGGGCTGGCAGTCGCGGCAGGAGTCGACCATGCAGCCGACCCCCACCAGGTCGCCCTCCTTGAAGCGGCTCACCGCGTCGCCCACGGCGGTGACCCGGCCGACGATCTCGTGGCCGGGCACGATGGGGTAGCGGGTCATGCCCCAGTCGTTGTAGGCGAAGTGCAGGTCGCTGTGACACACGCCGCAGTAGAGGATCTCGATGGCGACATCGTCCGGGCGCGGCTGGCGGCGCTCGAAGGAGAAGGGTGCCAGGGGCTGGTCGTCGGCGAAGGCCGCATAGGCGCGGGTCTGGCTCATGTCGGGGATTCTCCTCGGGTCGTCGGATTGGTGAGGCACGGCAGGTCGCGCGGCCTCACTTTGCGAACAGCTGGCTCATGTCCTTGAACGCCTTGAACTCCAGAGCGTTACCGCAGGGGTCGAGCAGGAACATGGTGGCCTGCTCGCCCACCTGACCCTGGAAGCGCACATAGGGTTCAATCACGAACGCGGTGCCGCGCTCGCGCAGCCGCTCGGCGAGCGCCTCCCAGTCGTCCCAGCCGAGCACCACGCCGAAGTGGGGCACCGGCACGTCGTGGCCGTCCACCGCGTTGGTGTGGGCATTGTCCTGGTAGGGCATCTTCGGGTGCTCATGGATCACCAGCTGGTGGCCGAAGAAGTTGAAGTCCACCCAGTGGTCGCTGGAGCGACCCTCCTCGAGGCCGAACACCTTGCCGTAGAAGGCGCGGGCCGCGGGCAGGTCATGGACGGGAATCGCCAGGTGGAAGGGGGCAAGGCTCATGGCAGTCTCCTCTTGCATGGATGGGGTGAGGGCAGGGCGGATCGGTCCTACAGCTGGGCCAGCAGGGTCTCGGCGCTGCTCTTGTCGACCCCCTTCTCGTCGATGCCCAGGTACTTCACCACGCCGTCGTCGAGGAGCATGGCGAAGCGCTGGCAGCGGGTGCCCATGCCGGCGGCGCTGGCGTCCTTCTCGAGCCCCAGGGCGCGGGTCAGCTCGGCGTTGCCGTCGGCCAGCATGGTGATGGCCTCGGCGTTCTGGTCGCGCTGCCAGGCGCCCATCACGAAGGCGTCGTTGACCGACAGGCAGGCGATGGCATCGACCCCCTTGGCGAGGAGCTTGTCGGCGTTGACCACGAAGCCCGGCATATGGGTGTTGGAGCAGCCCGGGGTGAAGGCGCCGGGCACCGCGAACAGCGCCACCTTCCGGCCGGCGAGGAAGTCGCCGGTGCTGATGTCCTGGGGACCCTCGGGGCCGTTGGTCTTGAGGGTGACGTCGGGGAACCGGTCGCCGGTGGCAATCGTCATGGGGCATTTCCTTCTTCTGATGAAAGGGGTGGGATACCGCGATCCGCCAGTCTGCCTCGACCAGGCGAAGAACACCAAACCCCGCCTTTCACGCTTGTCCGGCCGATTCTTGATGCCTGTCATGGTGGAATCACGTTCGCCTGCTATAGCTGAAGGGGTCACCCATCCTCGCCATCCAGGAGTCCGCCATGCCCGCCATGATGAAAGCCGCCGTCTTCGTCGAGCCCGGCCGCATCGAGATCGACGACCGCCCGATCCCCGACATCGGCCCCAACGACGTCCTGATCCGGGTTACCACCACCACCATCTGCGGCACCGACGTGCATATCCTCAAGGGCGAGTACCCGGTGGAGAAGGGGCTGATCGTGGGCCACGAGCCGGTGGGGGTGATCGAGAAGCTCGGCGCCAACGTCCAGGGCTACCGCGAGGGCCAGCGGGTGATCGCCGGCGCCATCTGCCCGAGCTTCACCTCCTATGCCTGCCAGGACGGCTGCAGCGCCCAGGACGGCGGCCACCACGCCCACGGCTACAAGCCCATGGGTGGCTGGCGCTTCGGCAACACCATCGACGGCGCCCAGGCCGAGTACCTGCGGGTGCCGGATGCCCAGGCCAACCTCTCGCCGGTGCCCGACGGCCTCACCGATGACCAGGTGCTGATGTGCCCGGACATCATGTCCACCGGCTTCGCCGGGGCGGAGTCCGCCAACATCAGGATCGGCGACAGCGTGGCGGTGTTCGCCCAAGGCCCCATCGGCCTGTGTGCCACCGCCGGCGCCCGGCTGCGCGGCGCGGGGCTGATCATCGCCGTGGATGGGGTCGACGAGCGCCTCGAGATGGCCAGGAAGATGGGCGCCGACGTCACCCTCAACTTCCGCCAGGTGGACGTGGTGGACGAGATCCGCAAGCTGACCGGCGGACGCGGCGTGGACGCCACCATCGAGGCGCTGGGGCTGCAGCAGACCTTCGAGCAGGCGCTGCGCGTCATCAAGCCCGGCGGCACCCTGTCGAGCCTCGGGGTCTACTCCGAGAACCTCTCCATCCCGCTGGATGCCTTCTGCGCCGGCCTCGGTGACCACCGCATCGTCACCTCGCTGTGCCCCGGCGGCAAGGAGCGCATGCGCCGGCTGATGCAGATCATCGACAGCGGCCGCCTGGACCTAGGCCCCATGGTCACCCACCGCTACCCGCTGGAGAAGATCGTCGACGCCTACGACCTCTTCTCCCACCAGCGCGACGGCGTGCTCAAGATCGCCCTGGAAGTCTCTTGAGGTTCGCTATTCCCCGGCCGGGCGGAATCTTCCACCCGGCCATCCTTTATTCCCCGTCGGCAATATCTCACAAGCCAAATGGTGAATCGCTGACAGGGTTATTGGCCGATTACGTAATCTGGACCAACGTTGACGGAAGATGCCGCAAATATGGGCATTATCGGTTAGGCTGCTGGCTAATGTTTTTTAAGATGGTGGGTGTGGTGATATCATACCGATGCCAGCGAGAGCCGAGCTTTTCAGCGCCATTGCGTTTTTTGAGCCCGAGGGCCGCGCGAAGGGCAGCAATCGACCCAAAGCCGAGTGCGCCAGGATAAGCTGG